>NZ_JAJJBY010000005.1:0-238769 GCF_022625245.1 Bacillus sp. TL12
AATTTGCTGCTTCTTTTTTATTGATGAGAGTTCAAATTCATGATTGAAACAAATGATGGAATAACCGATCACGATTTTCAAAAAAGAGTTTTGTTGTTTGATAGTGTTCAGTTTCTTCTAAAGTCGATTCACGGATTCCTTCTTGTGTTAAAGAATAAATAGTGGACTCTGGATAAGCCATTAGAATAGGAGAATGTGTTGCAATGATGAATTGTGCCCCTTGCCCAGCTAATTCATTCATCCGAATAAGCATAGAAAGTTGCCTCATGGGGGACAAAGCGGCTTCAGGCTCGTCTAAAATATATAAACCTTGTCCTGAAAAACGATTCATAAATAAAGAAAAGAATGATTCCCCATGAGATTGATCATGTAAGGATATACCACCGTAGGAATCAATTATCTTATTGCCTAATATGGCATCCTCATTTGCATCCACCTCATCAATGTAGGAAGCAACGTTATAAAATGACTCTGCCCGCAGAAAGAATCCATCTTTGGGTGTAGCAAAGCTTTTGGTAACTCGAATATACTTGTGTAAGGAAGAGTGAGAATCGTAAGTAGTGAAACGAAAATTTTTTGTACCACCTTCTGCATTAAATCCTAAAGCGACAGCAATTGCTTCTAGTAATGTTGATTTTCCAGTTCCATTCTCTCCGATAATAAATGTTACATTAGGATGGAAAGTGAGTGATTGCAATGTTCGGATCGCAGGTAAACAATACGGGTACACGGAAAAGCTAGGAATCTGTTCTTTTTGCAAGGAGACACTTTTTAGAAAGGGCGTATGTTCATTCAATATATAAACCTCAATTCATTGATGATTTCGTTTCTAATATGGCTGCAAATACAAGGGTTAGACAGCTTGTGAATAAGATGGTAAATTGGAGAGCATCAAAACCTAAGCCTTCCCAGCCATATGTATTTCTCTTTAAGGTAAAAATCAATAATACGATAATAGGACCTGATAGTGCTGGAATATATTTTACTATTTTTAAGTGTTTTCATAGAAGAAATCCTATGTATGTGCTTATGAAAAGTACAATAAGACTAAGTAAAAAGGCGAGAACGAATGACAATTTAATCCCTACTGATCTTCTATATACTACATAAAAATTGTATCATTTAAAGTATAGATATTCCAATGTCAAAATAAGTGTTGCATAAAAAGAATTGATATCGTTATGATAGATTATGTTCTACTTACTATCGTTATGTAGCATCAATCCCATGGAAGCTTACTTCAGGGAAAGAAATTTTGGTGTTTCTCTATTCTGCAGTATTTGGTATGCTTACACATGTTGTGTGGGATACGTTTTCCCATAAGACGGGTTATTTTGTTATGAATCTACCCTTTCTGCAACAAACTATTTATTCGATATCAATATATAAATTGATGCAACATGGGAGTACATGTTTTGGCTTTATATTCATTATATTTGTTCTTTTGAAATATAGGGATTCTCCCCAAAAAATGGAGAGGGTTTCAGGGAGAGAGAAAGTAAAATACTGGGGATGGTCCATGATCACAGCGCTTGGGATATTTATTGCTCATGCATTGTTAGACCCGTATTTTCAAATTTTACAAATAGGGAGTATAATAGTATTCGGACTTACAAGTGTTTTATTTGGTATATTCATTGTTTCAGTAGTATATCAAATAAGGGGATCATTTAGTGAACTATGAATGAGAGTGTTAGGAGTAATAAGAAGATGAAGATATGGAAAAGTATTTGTATTTTATGTAGTTTTCTCATTATATTAAGTGGTTGCTTCCAAAAGGAAGAAAAAAAAGATGCTAAGAAGAAAGAGTCAATTCCAGAGACGACTGAATATGGTGGCAAGGAATTAAAGAAAGTCGGACAAGCTGTAAAAGAAAAAGGATGGGGAACGTTTAAATTAGAACAACTAAAACATGTGAATCAAACGTTTGAAGTAGCTCCGATGAAAATACATGTGCAAGATGTAAAGGTTATTGCATTATCACAAATGAGCCAAGAGGCAAAAGATACATTGAAAGTATATACAGCATTAAGTCCAGAAGAAGTGCAACGTAGACTTGGGGATAAAGTCAATCGAGAAGATGCTGAATTGTACGCTTCGTTAAGTGGAAAAGACATTAAAGATAAAGTACGTTATGTCGAAATTACATATAAAGTAGAAAATAGTGGAGATAAAGACATGCAGTTTTTCTCTCTGAATGATGTTACGATTAATGGAACACAACAATTTAATGTTCCCAAACAAAATTTCTTATATGAAGAGGATACGCTTGTAGGTACAAAAAGTGTTACAAGGGAAGAGTACAAACCAGGCGAGACCAGGGAAGGAATAGTTGGATTAATACTTGAGGATGAGAAAAAAGAGGTTACTCAAATTGCATTTACAACAGATGTCCTTGCAACAGGTGATGCACATGAAACGGTTGTAGAACCACAAACATTTAACATCTCACTTTCTAAGTGAGATGTTTTTTATATATAAATTCGAGTTATTTTAGTTAGGAGAGAGGATACAGCCTGCATAGAAGCGGTCAGATCCTGTTCCAGTCCTATCTCAAGAAGAAAATGAGTAGCAGGCTCCTTTCTTCTTCGAATGAGCGACTTATATGTTGAAAGACTAAATGGATTTACATAGAAAATGAACAGGAAATTTGTCAAATCAAAGCGAATGTATTATAAAGTGCAAAGGGGGAAGGGAAATGGAAAAAAGATGTTACGAATGTGGTAGTAAAGAGATAGAAAAAACAACGATAGCACCAAACCAAAAAAACTATCTTACTTTATTTGCACAAACAGTCGCGGAGGTAGAAATTTGTAAAAAATGCGGTACTGTTATCACAATAAAAGAGAAGCATCTAAGTTATCTAAATCAGCAGATGGACTAAAATAGTTTTTGGTTTTGAAACAAACAGCCGTTGTTTAGGTGTTTGCTGATTGTTTATTTTGCTCGTTTAAATAAACTTCTACAGTTTGTAATTGTTTAGAAATTCGAAATGCTTCCTTTTGTTCTTGAAATTGTTTTTCATTATAAGGACCAAAACGTCGATTGTTGTTCATATCAATAATCCAATAATGTTCACTCTGTTTGTTTATAATACTAGATTCCGGGTTATTGGGATCAGATTTTTCTTCAATTTGTTTTGCAATAATATATATATCGTCCCAGGCAATTTCTACAATTTTAGCTGGTACATATTGTGTAGCGTATACAGCGTCTTGTTTTGGGAAAAGTTCAAATGCATTTCCGGAAGTATTTATTAGTTCATATTCATCATTGATGGTGTAAGCTGAGTGGCTAGAGTTTGCTGCGCAACCAGTCAGCAGCATAATAGCAATTGCGGTCATCAATCGCTTCAATATGAGGCCCTCCTTATCAAATGCTTGTTTGTAAACACATTGTACAGGAAACGGAAAAGAAACGCCAATATATGAGTTATTTACAATGGTTTTTAGAAATGGTACGATGAAGCAGGTAAAGAAGGATGCAAAGGAGTCGACATAAAATGAAGTTAAAGATGCATCGTCCAGCGGTGGTAATGAATCGCATAGGTGCCTCCATTATTGATATGTTTATCATCTCGGTTATGTACGGTGCGGTTGTGGCAATTGTAACGGAAAATTATGGAGCCATTTTCAATCGTTTTAATATAAGCTTAGGTGATTACCGATATGACCTTATGCTTGTTTTTATATTAATGGCTATATATTTTATTATTGTTCCATTTATATGGAACGGCTGTACAATTGGTAAAAAAATTACACGAACAAGACTTATATCATTAACAAGTGAAAAGTTAACAATTCAAACGCTAACACTACGGTTCTTTGTATTGTTATTACCAAACATATTGCTACTAGGAATTCCATCTATTTGTAATATATATATGATGTTGTTCCGTCAAGATAATTGTGGCTTCCATGATCTAATTATGAAAACGAAAGTGATGAGTCGCGTTTAAAGAATAATAGAATAGAATGATAAAAATTTATATTTTGTAAAACCCCTTTTTGAAAGGCAATATGCTATTCAAAAAGGGGTTTTATTTAGGTTTATTAAAAAATATGTGTAGCCTCAAAGTTTTATAAAACTTGATAAATTCAATTGGTATAATGAAGTTCATATAAGGCGGACATTTCTTATAGAGTACCTCCATATTGATGTAGGATGTGTTAGAAAGTCAGTTTTTAACACATCCTATTTTTATTAGATTGAAAATTAAGAAAATGATATAATGAAGAAAACGTGTTATACAACAAGGGGGAGATCGAAATGACAGAAAGCAGCTTAATTTTTTGGGGGATACTTATTTTTATCGGTCTAGCTTTTGATCAATATAATAGTAAGAAAAAAGAGAAAACCAACAAGTAAATGGTTACAAATAATGATATTGACTTTTCCTGCTTGCAGAGCTACAGGCGAAAGGAGTATACTGAATGACGGTAAGACTTACAAAAGGGGTAATGACGATGAAGCTTGCAGGAAAAGTTGCCGTTGTAACTGGCGGTGGCATCGGTATTGGACGTAGTACAGCTCTTTTGTTGGCAAAACAAGGTGCAAAAGTAATTGTGACGGATATTGATAAGGAAAATGGACAAGCAACAGCAGAGGAAATTGTAGATTTAGGTGGAGATGCACTTTTTGTTACTCATGATATGGCGAAACAAGGAGATTGGCAACATGTCATTGAAGTAGCGATTGACGCTTATAATCGTATTGATGTGCTATTTAATAATGCTCTTATAGAAAATAGATTCTATTTTCTCGCGGCAACAAGAGAACGATTCCAATGTGCTTTGTATTAATGATGTTTGGATAGAAATAAAACAATTGACATCATCGTTTATGAAACACCAAGAAGAAATAATGTTAACTGATTTACCTATTTTCGGTATTATTAGTACAAAAGAACAGTCACTTCATACAGTAGGAACCCTAGCATAATAATAGAAAACCGCCCAAAATACATATGTGGACGGTTTTTTTGTATTTGTATGATGTAAAGAAAAGTGCTATTTTAGCGAATGCGTTTTTCAGTTTTACTATCAAAGAAATGTGCTTTATTCATATCAAATGCAAGTTTTATTTGATCACCGTGTGCAAAAATATGTCTTGCATCAACGCGTGCTGCAAAATCTTGATTTCCAAGTTTCATATATAAAATAGATTCTGCACCTAATAATTCTGCAACTTCAATTTGAGTTGTAAATGTTGTTCCTTGTGAAGCTTCTAAAAATAGAAGTTCATCATGAATATCTTCTGGACGAATCCCTAGTACAACTTCTTGATTCACATAACCTTGTTCGCGCAATAATTTCATTTTGCCTTCAGATACTTTAATTTTTACCTTAGCATCTATAACAAAGTCTTGTTCTGTTAATTTACCACGGAAGAAATTCATTGCAGGAGAGCCGATAAATCCACCAACGAAAATATTTTCTGGCGTTTCATATACTTCTTTCGGAGAGCCGATTTGTTGAATCTTTCCATCTTTCATAACGACAAGGCGTGAAGCCATTGTCATCGCTTCGGTTTGGTCATGTGTTACATAAATTGTTGTTGTTCCAAGTCTTTGATGCAGTTTAGAAATTTCTGAGCGCATCGCTACACGTAATTTTGCATCTAGATTTGATAACGGCTCGTCCATTAAGAAAACTTTTGCGTCACGGACGATCGCACGACCTAGCGCAACACGTTGGCGTTGTCCACCAGATAATGCTTTTGGTTTTCGATTTAAATATTCCGAGAGTCCTAAAATTTGAGCTGCGTCTTTTACACGGCGATCAATTTCGTCTTTTGGGATTTTACGAAGCTTTAATCCAAATGCCATGTTATCGTAAACGCTCATATGTGGATAGAGTGCATAGTTTTGAAAAACCATTGCAATATCGCGATCTTTTGGAGGAATATCATTCATTAACTTACCATCAATAGAAAATTCCCCTTTTGAAATGTCTTCAAGTCCAGCTACCATTCGTAATGTTGTGGATTTTCCACATCCAGATGGACCGACGAAAACGATAAACTCTTTATCTTGAATGTGTAAATTGAAGTCTGTTACTGCTGTGACGTTATTATCATAAATTTTATAAATGTTTTCTAACTTTAGTTCTGCCATGACTTTTCCCCCTAGAAAAAATTATGCAAACGTTTTCTTTGAGTTCATTATATACGAATGAACTCAAAAAATAAATAAAAAGGGATAAAAAAATAAAACGTTTTCATAATTTGTGTGGAATGAACAGTGAAATCACTTAAATAGATTATAAAAATTGTAAGCGCTGTTTTCATTTCTTTTAAAATCTGTTATCATTCATTAATGAAAACGTTTGCACCTGGAATTTTTTGATTTAAAAAATGAAATGGGGTAGCATGATGAAAAAAAAATGGTGGAAAGAAAGTGTTGTATATCAAATTTATCCACGTAGCTTTATGGATAGTAATGGTGATGGGATTGGTGATCTTCGCGGAATTATTGCAAAGCTTGATTATTTACAAAACTTAGGTATAGATGTTATTTGGTTATCACCAGTCTATGAATCTCCAAATGATGATAATGGCTATGATATCAGTGATTATCGAAAGATTATGGATGATTTTGGGACAATGGAAGATTGGGACGAATTATTAAGCGAAATGCATAAACGTAATATGAAATTAATGATGGATTTAGTTGTTAACCATACGTCCGACGAGCATAATTGGTTTATCGAATCTCGTAAGTCAAAAGATAATCCATATCGAGATTACTATATTTGGCGTCCTGGGAAAGATGGAAAAGAGCCAAATAACTGGGGGGCAGCTTTTAGTGGCTCCGCTTGGCAGTATGATGAAATGACAGGTGAATATTATTTACACTTATTCTCTAAAAAGCAACCAGATTTAAATTGGGATAATGAACGGGTGCGTAAAGAGGTTTATGAGATGATGGAGTTTTGGCTTGAAAAAGGGATTGATGGTTTCCGTATGGATGTAATTAATTTTATTTCCAAAGAAGAAGGATTGCCAACTGTGAAGACAGAGGAAGACGGTTATGTATCTGGGCATCAACACTTTATGAATGGGCCGAATGTCCATACATATTTGCATGAAATGAATCAAGAGGTATTGTCCAAATACGATATTATGACAGTTGGTGAAATGCCTGGTGTAACAACAGAGGAAGCTAAACTTTATACAGCTGAAGAACGTCACGAACTACAGATGGTATTTCAGTTCGAACATATGGATTTAGATTCTGGAAAGGGAGGAAAGTGGGATGTAAAGCCATGTTCACTCCTTACATTAAAACAGAATTTAACAAAATGGCAGAAAGCGTTAGAACAAACAGGTTGGAATAGTTTATATTGGAATAATCATGATCAGCCTCGTGTTGTCTCTCGCTTTGGTAACGATAAAGCCTATCGTACAGAATCAGCGAAAATGTTAGCGACGGTACTTCATATGATGAAAGGGACTCCTTATATTTATCAAGGAGAAGAAATTGGAATGACAAATGTTCACTTTGATTCGATTGATGACTACCGAGATATTGAAACGCTGAATATGTACCGTGAAAAAGTAATAGAACGCGGTGAAGATGAAGAAACAGTAATGCAATCGATTTATATAAAAGGGCGAGACAATGCTAGAACACCAATGCAATGGGATGCCACTGTGCATGGTGGGTTTACAGCGGGGAAACCATGGATTGGATTAAATCCTAATTACAAAGAAATCAATGTAGAGCAAGCGTTACAAGATTCGAACTCTATTTTTTATTACTATAAAGAATTAATTGAACTTCGTAAAAAACATGAAATGATTGTGTATGGAACGTATGATTTAATTTTAGAAGAACATCCTTCAATTTTTGCTTATGTGAGAACATGGAATGATGAAAAATTACTTGTTATTGCGAACTTTACTGAGGATAACTGTATATTTGAAATGCCAGAAGGACTACATTATAATAGTTCAGAATTATTGATACACAATTATGATGTACGAGATGAAGGGGTTAAGAGTATCGATTTACAGCCATATGAAGCGAGAGCATACAAATTAAAATAATAAAAAGCCTTGTGTAATTTCTGACACAAGGCTTTTATATTTTACTTCGCTATTCGCGGACAGTAATACTCTCACCTCAAAATTTAGTGGAAGTGAAGAAGTTAGGTAGGAGATAAACTGCCCGAAAAATCCTGATTGGTGAAGGCTAATAATCAGTGGCGGATGAAGAAAACCCCACTGATTAAAGTTTCACTTTACCATTTCAAAATTGAGAAACCATATGGCGGAAGTGTAACTTGTAATGAGTTTGTTTCCGCTGAAAATTCTTCTTTTGTATATAGGTTGATGATTTTTTTACTAGAGATATCAAAAGGTATAGGAGCTGAGACTTCATTATTTGTTGAATTTAAAACAAAGAAAATTGTTTCTTCTCTAAATGTTTTCGTATAAGAAATGTAGCCCTGTTCATCATTTGCTTCAATACATTGAAATGTTCCGTGGCCACCAAATGCTTTATATTGTTTTCGCAATGAAATTAATGTTTGTATATGTTTAAATAATGCTTTATCTTGCTTATCTTCATCCCAAATCATACATTTTCGGCACTCAGGGTCCATTCCGCCATCCATCCCAATTTCATCACCATAATAAATGCATGGTGAACCGATGAAAGAAAGATGAAATACATAGAGTAAGTGCACTTTATCTTTATTTCCGTTACAAGTTGTTAAAATTCTCGGCGTATCATGACTGTCTAATAGATGAAAAGCCGCTTCGTTTACGTTCATGGAATACGAGTGAAGAGATGCTGCGATTTGTTCCATAAATTCACTCGCACCGATTGTTTCGTTTGCAAAGTAAGAAAGGAGGGCATTTGTAACAGGATAGCTCATAACCGCATCGAATTGATCGCCTTGTAACCATGGTAGAGCATCATGCCAAATTTCTCCTAGAATAAAGACTTTAGGGTTAAGGGCCTTTATTTCATTACGGAACTCTTTCCAAAAGCTATGGTCGACTTCATTTGCTACATCGAGTCGCCAGCCATCAATGTGAAACTCTCGCACCCAGTAACGTCCTACTTCAAGTAAATATTCCTTTACATCTGGGTGTGCTGTATTTAACTTTGGCATATATGGTGTAAAGGCAAAAGTATCATAATTTGGGAGTGGTTCTGTTATGATCGGAAAGCTATGAATATGAAACCAATCTTTATATAATGACTGATCGCCTTTTTCGAGCACATCTTGAAATTTCTCAAAAAAGTATCCACTATGATTAAACACAGCATCCAACATTACTTTTATACCGCGTTCGTGGCACATATTAACAAGCTTTCGAAACGTTTCCTTTGTCCCGAACTGTGGATCAATTTCCATATAGTCAATCGTGTCGTATTTATGATTAGAGTGTGCCTTAAAGATAGGTGTAAAGTAAATGCCAGTAATACCGAGTTCTACAAGGTAATCGAGGTGTTCGATAACTCCTGCAAAATCTCCACCGAAAAAATTAGTAGCTGTAGGATCAGTACTTTCCCACGGAAGTGTATGTACTGGATTGCATGCTGGGTCTCCATTCGCAAATCGTTCTGGGAAAATTTGATACCAGACTGTATCTTTTATCCATGAAGGTGCTTTAAAAACATCCTGTTCATGAATAAATGGAAAGCAAAAAAAGTTGCCTACATCATCATGAGGTGTTTCGCAGAAAAAGCCGCGTGCCGTATAAATAGTCGTTTCTGTATTACTTTTTAATTCAAACCCATATCGTAAGCGTTTGAATTTCGGTTCAATTGCAACAAACCAATAATCAAATAAATCTGTTGATCCGCTTTTTTTCATCGGTATGTTTGATGTGATCCATTTCCCATCTTGCCATTCATAAGGATCACCATGAATGAGTGAGACGATATCCACATCATTTTTTTTGGTACGCAATCGAATATGAAGTGTTTTTTCATCGTAAGCGTATGCATAATTATCTTTTGGTCTATGATATATAGCTTCTTTAAACATATAGAAAACCCCCCTTTGATATTTCTATAAATAATAATATATTGCAAACGATTGCTTTTGATATGACTTTAATATTGCTTATAAGAGTAGTATTAAAGTCATATAAAGTCAATGGATAGAAAGAATAATGTCATAATTTTTTTAAAAAATATAGAAAGAAAATATTTGCAAAAAATATAAAAGAATGTATAATGATAGAAAAATAGCGCAAACGTTTTCATAGGTTGGAAGATTGTTTGCGCTTCTATTAAACAAGTAAGTGCAAACGTTTTCATTTGTTAAACCAGTACATATATAATTTGGGGAGGTTTTGAGGGTGAAGAAAGCATTATCATTATTAACAGTTTCAGCTTTGACAATTGGTATGTTATCGGCGTGTGGTCCGAAAGATTCAGGGAAAAAGGAAGCAAGTAAAGAAAAGAGAGATTATGATCTTCTTGTTTGGGAAGATCTTAAAAAGGGTCCTGCATTAGAACCAGCGGTAAAGAGCTTTGAAAAGAAATATAACGTGAAAGTAAAAGTGGCTGAAATTCAAATGACGGATCAAACAAAAAAACTACGTCTTGATGGTCCAGCAGGTACAGGTCCTGACGTTGTAACATTACCGCATGATCATATTGGAAATGTGGTTACGGAAGGTTTAATTGATGAAGTAAAAGTTGATGATGCTGTGAAGAACAAATTTACGGACTTATCTATAGAAGCTCAAACATATAAAGGGAAATTATATGGTTTACCAAAAGCAATTGAGACACCTGTTTTTATCTATAATAAAAAGCTTATGCCAAAGGCACCAGAAACAATGGATGAATTATACAACTTCTCGAAAGATTTCACGAAAGATGGGAAATATGGCTTTTTAGCATTAGGAGATAATTTGTATTTTGCGAATGCATTTATGGCTGGTATGGGAGGATATGTATTTGGTGAGAAAGATGGTAAACCAAATACAGCGGATATCGGGTTAAATAATGATGGAGCCGTACAAGGTATGGAATATATTCAAAAATGGTATAAGGAGGATTTATTCCCAAAAGGTATTATTGGTGAATCTGGTGGGGCAGCTGCAGATGGATTGTTTAATGAAGGAAAAGCTGCATCCATTATGAACGGTCCATGGGCATTTCAGGATATGGAAAAGAATGGAATTGATTATGGTGTAGCACCGATGCCTAAATTATCAAATGGTCAACCAATGAAAACTTTTGTTGGTGTAAAAGGATGGCATGTAACGAGTTTCTCAAAAAATAAAGATTTAGCAACGAAATTTGTTGATTGGGTAACGAATGAAGAAAATGCAAAAATTCGCTATGAAAAATCAAAAGAAATTCCTCCTGTAAAATCAGTAATGGACGATCCAATGATTAAAGACAGTGAAGCTGCAAAAGCGATAACTACACAGGCTGAGACAGGTATTCCAATGCCGAACATTCCAGAAATGCAAGAAGTATGGGAGCCAGCAAGATTTGCATTAGAGTTACTTGCGGCTGGAAAACAAGAACCAAAACCAGCACTTGATGAAGCTGTGAAACAAATTAAAGGCAACATTGAAGCAAACCATAGTAAGCAAAAATAAGACGGAATTCGTATCTCTTGTAAGGAAGAGGTACGAATTCTCCTCCTTCCAAGGGGAAGAAAAAAGGGGGAAGAAATATGCACACATCCATTGAACCAGTGAAAGAAGCGAACGGTTCAAAACACCGTAAAACAGCTGTGATGTTGTCAATCATTCCAGGTATTGGTCAAATATATAATAAACAATATGTAAAAGCACTAATCTTTCTTGTATTAACAGGTTCATTTATTGTAGCATTTGCTGATTTGTTAAATATGGGATTGTGGGGAATTGTCACGCTCGGAACAGAAGTTCCTCGAGATCACTCTATCTTTCTATTGGTAGAAGGAATTTTAGCACTAATCGTTATTGCATTTGGATTAGGCATATATGCTTTAAATTTATATGATGCCTATCAAAACGGGAAAAAGCGTGATGTAGGAATACCATTAAATTCTGTGAAAGAACAATACCGTAATTTATTAGATCAAGGCTTTCCATATTTGATGGTTTCTCCAGGATTTTTGCTATTGATTTTTGTAGTTGTGTTTCCGATTATTTTCGTATTCTTAATTGGATTTACAAACTATGATTTGTATCATTCTCCACCAGCGAAATTAGTAGAGTGGGTTAGTTTCAAAAACTTTATTGATATTTTCACTTTACCAATGTGGAGAGATACATTTTTAAGCGTATTCTCTTGGACCGTAATTTGGACTTTTGTGGCAACGACATTGCAAGTAGCTCTTGGTATTTTCTTAGCAATATTAGTGAATCAACCTGGTATTAAAGGGAAAGCAGTGATTCGTACAATCTTTATTTTACCGTGGGCAGTTCCAGCATTCGTATCTATTCTTGTCTTTGCTGGTATGTTCAATGAATCATTTGGAGCGATTAACAATCAAGTATTAGCGCTATTTGGAATTGAAAAAATTGCGTGGATGACAGATCCGTTTTGGGCAAAAATTGCTTTAATATTCATTCAAACATGGCTTGGTTTCCCGTTTATCTTTGCAATGACAACAGGAATATTGCAATCGATTCCAGGGGAATTGTATGAAGCTGCTACAGTAGATGGAGCGACGGCATGGCAACAATTTCGTAAAATTACATTACCGCTCGTTCTATATGCAACAGCACCAATTTTAATTACGCAATATACGTTTAACTTTAATAATTTCAGTATTATTTATCTGTTTAATAGCGGGGGACCTGCTGTGTCAGGACAAAATGCAGGTGGAACGGATATTTTAATTTCCTGGATTTATAAATTAACGATGACATCAGCACAATACGGAAAAGCGGCAGCACTTACGATGATTTTATCGTTGATTGTTATTTCAGTGGCGTTATGGCAATTTAAAAGAACAAAATCATTCCAAGAAGAGGATATGATGTAAATGAATATAAAACGACAGAAGATGTTACGTCTTTCATTAAGTTATTTTGTAATTTTCATAATGTGTATCATTATTTTCTATCCATTATTATGGATTGTTGGCTCATCGTTTAATCCAGGAGATAGTTTATCAGGATCAAGTATCATTCCGAAAAATGCAACGTTAGATCATTATCGAGAATTATTAGATCTTGAAAAAAGTAATTATTTACTTTGGTACAAAAATACACTGAAAGTTAGTGTATTGACGATGATTTTCTCGGTACTATCCATTAGTTTCACTGCATACGCTTTTTCAAGATATCGTTTTGTTGGAAGAAAAAATGGATTATTAACGTTTTTAATTCTACAAATGATACCGAACTTTTCAGCGTTAATCGCACTCTATGTATTAGCTCAATTGACAGGTTTAATTGATACACATCTAGCATTAATATTAATTTATGTCGGCGGAGCGATTCCGATGAATACGTGGCTTATGAAGGGTTACTTTGATACGATTCCAAAAGAGCTAGATGAGTCAGCTCGTATGGATGGGGCAGGACACTTCCGGATTTTTTGGCAAATCATTATGCCACTTGCAAAACCGATTGTGGCAGTTGTAGCGCTGTTTACCTTCATCGGTCCGTTTACAGATTTTATTTTAGCGAGTATCATTTTACGCACGCCAGAAAACTATACATTAGCTGTTGGATTATATGAGATGGTAGCAAAGAAATTTGGTAATGAATTTACAACATTTGCAGCTGGTTCGGTATTAATTGCCATACCAATTTCAATTTTGTTCTTATCATTGCAAAAATACTTTATTTCTGGTTTAACAGCTGGAGGTACGAAAGGGTGAAAATGGGACATTATGTCCCATTTCTCTTTTTTAGGGAGAATTTCGATTCATATGACATTGTAAGGGGAAAGATGTGAAAAAAATAGTATATTATAGTATAGGAAAATAAGCTTGTATCCCTTACAATACATGAAGAGGGAGAATAATTAGTTTACATTAATATAATTTTTTTGAGGAATGAAATAAAGTAATGGCGGCTTTCGTTTTCTCCTACTACCTGTAGAACTGCGGGATAAAAATAGATATGAATGAAGAATGAGAAGAGAGGAGGAGATTTTATGACAGTTACCATTAAAGATGTAGCGAAAAAGGCAAATGTTGCACCATCTACTGTGTCTCGTGTAATTGCTGATAACCCAAGCATAAGTGAAAAAACAAAGCGCCGTGTTCGTAAAGTAATGAGTGAGTTAGGATATCATCCGAATCTAAATGCAAGAAATCTTGCGAATCAAACGACAAAAACACTTGGCCTGGTAATGCCAAGTTCTGCAAGTAAAGCATTTCAAAACCCATTTTTTCCAGAAGTAATTCGAGGGATTAGCTCGTTTGCACATGTCGAAGGTTATGCGCTATATATGTCAACTGGTGAAACAGAAGAGGAGATTTTTAATGGCGTTGTGAAGATGGTACAGGGGCGTCAAATTGGCGGAATTATCCTGCTTTATTCACGGGAGAACGATCGTATTATTCAATATTTACATGAGCAAAATTTTCCATTTGTTTTAATTGGAAAACCATATGAAAGAAAAGATGAAATTACATATGTAGATAATGATAACTATACAGCTGCAAGAGAAGTAGCAGAATACTTAATTTCACTCGGACATAAACAGATAGCTTTTATTGGCGGTGGTTCTGATTTACTTGTTACAAAAGATCGTTTAGCTGGAATGAGCGATGCTTTAAAGCTAGCTGACATTATGTTGCCAGATGAATATATTTTACATTTTGATTTCTCAAGAGAGAGTGGTCAGCAGGCTGTAGAAGAGTTAATGGGACTTGAAAAACCACCAACAGCAATTATGGCAACAGATGATTTAATAGGTCTTGGGGTGTTAAGTGCGCTTGCAAAAAAAGGAGTGGCTGTACCGAAAGATGTTTCAATCGTCAGCTTTAATAATGCTTTATTATCTGAAATTGCGAGCCCACCGCTTACTACGGTCGATGTGAATATTTATCAATTAGGGTATGAAGCTGCAAAAGCGTTAGTTGATAAGGTGGAGCATTCCGAGTCCACTTCAAAATGCATTATTATTCCGCATAAATTATTGAAGCGTCAAACTTGTGATCATTATGCGTAAAAAGCTAAGAGGGTTACCTCTTAGCTTTTTGTTTTAAAAATTCTTCTAAACGATCGCAGCCTTCTTTTAGCGTTTCCATACTATAAGCGTATGAAAGACGGATATACCCTTCACCATACTCTGAAAATGCTGTTCCTGGAACAACAGCGAGCCTAGCTTCTTTGACAAGCTCAATG
Organism: Bacillus sp. TL12; assembly: GCF_022625245.1. Classification (NCBI taxonomy): domain Bacteria; kingdom Bacillati; phylum Bacillota; class Bacilli; order Caryophanales; family Bacillaceae; genus Bacillus; species Bacillus sp. TL12. The sequence goes on from NZ_JAJJBY010000005.1 coordinate 15,280, forward strand.
GCAAAATCAAATGATGAAGAGGTAAGATTCCCAATGTATGGGAATAAGTAAAAGGCACCAGTTGGTTTCTCAACAGTTAAGCCCATTTGAATGAGTCTGTTATATACGTAATCGCGGCGCTTTTTATATTGAACACGCATCATTCGCGGTGCATCTTTTGCTGCTGTTAACGCTTCGATTGCAGCGTATTGGGCGATTGAAGTTGCGCATGTAACGTTATATTGATGCACTTTTAAAATATGCTGTGCTAAATAGCTTGGAGTAAATAAAAAGCCAATGCGCCATCCTGTCATTGAATGTGATTTTGATAGACCATTAATAACAATTGTTTTATCTCGCATTTCTGGAAAATGTGCAATAGATGTGTGGCTTTCTTCATATACAAGTTCGCTATAAATTTCATCGGAAAGAATGAAAATATTTTTATCTTTTAAAACAGATACAATATCTTGCAGCTCTTCTTTTGATAGTGTAACACCAGTCGGATTAGAAGGATAAGGTAAGACAATGCACCTTGTTTGATCTGTAATTGCATTTTGAATCGCATCCGCTGTTAAGCGAAATCCTGTTTCCCGAACATCTACAAACACAGGTGTTGCACCACATAGTCTAATAATAGGTTCATAGCCTGGGTAAATAGGAGCTGGTAAAATAACCTCTGTTCCAGGTTCTAAAATGGTACGAAATGTAACATCGATTGCCTCGCTAGCACCGATCGTAACAATGGTTTCGTTTTCAGGTGAATAGTGTAAATCGTAATTTTCCTTTAGAAAATGACAAGCTGCTTTGCGTAACTCTAATAGACCAGCATTATGTGTATAGCTTGTATAGTTTTCTGTAATTGCTTGTTTTGCAGCTTCTTTTACTAAAGAAGGTGTTGGAAAATCTGGTTGTCCAATTGTTAACGAAATAAGATTATCGTAGTTTTGAATCATATTTGAGAACTGGCGTATACCAGAAATTTGAATATCTTTTACTTTAGGATTAATGAATTGTTCCATCTTGTCTCCCTTTCTTCCGTTTGAAAATTAATTTTATTTTACCATATTTGCAATACTTTCGCTTTATGGCGAAAAAAAAAGCCGCGTAAAGCGACTTTTTAATAACCGTATTCCCAATCTATTTCATCTTCATTCCAAAGAACCGAAGATACTTTTCCGAGATACATAACAGATTCATTCACAGCGCATGTGCAATGTTCTTCACCAGTTTTGTCTTGTAATTCTTCGTATACTGATTTATCCACATTTTCGAGAACAACCAAATTTTCCTCTTTTAAAACAAGCGTAGTTCCTGCCATATTTATCTTCCTCCTACTAAAATAATGGTCACTTATTTGTAAACATAGATAGTATGGATTATATGCTGTATGTTGTTATAGTTGTCCGTTTACTGGACCGTTTTATATTATATTTTTAATCCGTATTCATTGTATCGTGCATTGTGATAATTTGGTACAGGGTTTACAATCATTTCGGAAAGTTGTAACATTTCTAAACGTTTATTCACAAATGATTTACAAATATGTTAAGAAAAATCTAAATTTTAAAACAAAAGTGACTATAAAATGATATAATCATATCAAAATACATGTAGAGGATGAAAGGGTATGGAGCTAATCCGTGACTTAATGATCCAAGTTGCTATCATTATTTTGCCACTGTTTTTATATGAAGCGATTCGTCTAAATCGCTATCAAGATATGCTTCCAAAGCCCAATCGCTATTTTATTATGTTTTTATCTAGTATTACGCTTGTTCTTTCTATGACGTATTCTATTTGTTTTGGTGATGTTTGTGGTTATAATTTCCATCCGATTCCAATTATTAGTGCTTTTTTGTATGGTGGGATTGCAGGGGTTATCCCGGCTTTTATCTTTGTTATATACGAATGGTTTTTGAATGGTTTACAGTGGTTTCGGATCGTAGAAGTTTTATGTCTTGCAATTATTCCTTTATTGTTATCAAAAAAGTGGTTTGTATTTCCAAGAGAAAAAAAACTTATTTTAGCTTTTATTATTTCATCTTTGTATGTTCTTGTCGGTTTAGTGTGTAGTATGTTTGGAATTTTATTGAGAGTAGGCTTTACGCCACCTATGTCGCATGTATATAGTGGATACATATTCGCTTCTCTTATTATGGTTATGACGATGGTATTTCAAGTGTATTTAACAGAATATTTAAATGAAAATGCATTGTTACGTACGGAAATGCAAAAATCTGAAAAGCTGAACATTGTAAGCGAGCTAGCGGCGAGTGTAGCACATGAAGTTCGAAACCCCCTTACAGTTGTTCGTGGTTTTATTCAGCTATTAGAAAGTACAGAAGATATGAAGAATAAAGATTATATGCGTCTTGTACTAGCTGAGCTTGATCGAGCTGAACAAATTATTTCAGATTACTTAAATTTAGCTAGACCACAAATTGAAAAAAAGGAACATATATGTTTATCTGCACAGCTCATAGAAATGACTACTTTAATGTCTTCGTTTGCAGCTATGCAAGGCGTTTATTTACAAGTTGAAATTTCTGAGAATCTTTATACAATCGGTGATAAGACAAAGTTAAAACAAGCAATTATGAATATCGTTAAAAATGGAATTGAAGCGATTCAAGAAAACAAAGGGTATTTAAAAGTAACCGCTGTTCAAAATGATGATTTTATTATAGTGCGAGTAAAAGATAGTGGTGTTGGAATGACGAAAGAACAGTTAGCTAGGCTTGGACAACCGTATTATTCATTAAAAGAAAAAGGAACAGGTTTAGGGCTTATGGTTACCTTTAGCATTTTACAAGCACATAATGGTACGCTGGAATATAAAAGTGAGAGTGGGAAGGGAACAGAAGCAATTATTACATTACCAGCAGTTAGAAATAAGGAATAAAAGTTAAAAAAACGACATAACCCCTTTCTTTTTAGTTGAGAGAGAGGATCCAGCCATGCATAGAAGCGGTCAGATCCTTTTCCTGCCCCATGCCAAGTAAAACAGAAAGAGACAACAAGTAGCAATCACTGTTTCTTCTTCAGGTGAGCGGCTTATATGTTAAAAGTTAAATTGGATTTATATACGTGAAAATGAAAGACCTGTAAAACTACTACCTTGAGTGATGGAAGCTAGCGATGAAGATTTTACTTTATTCATTTGTTTTTTCTGGTTTGACTCGAACAAATAAATTTTTAAATGATTGAAATAAACTTTGCTCTTTTGAGGCGGCAACTAGTCGTTTTGTCTCTTGAATTTCACGAATGACTTGCATAAGTTGTGCATCTCGATTGCTATCTTTCGTATAAACTTGATTGACAAGTTTATTCATTTTTTCTTCTTGCTTGGATTCACGCTTATACATATGATTCATTAATAAGTCCATTTTTTCTTTTTGCAGGGCATCTGTTTGAGCGGCATGATCAATAAGTTTTTGTAGCATTTCTTCTTGTGTTCCTTCTTTTACATAGACTTGTTGCATTAATTCATCTAGTTTTTCATCTTTTAAGCGATTTTGTGTAATTAAGGTTGAGTTTTGATGAATAATCGCTTCGTTTAATTGTGCGAGCATCTCAAGTTTTAACATAAATTCTTCAAAATTTCGACCTTCTTCTTTTGATTGAACTTCTTGATTTTTCTTTATCATCGGCACAGGTGGATTCTCTTTTTCTTTTAAAATAATAGAGATTGTTTCTGTAATATCTTCTTGTAGTGTGGCTGCTCGTTCGTGAATTGATTTTAAAAGCTTCATATCATCCATTTTATATATACGAGCATCAGCGGTTTTTGCGATTATATAACCATTTTCTTCTAAAATTTGACTATATTTTCGAACTATATGTTTCGGGATTCCTGTTTTATTTGTAACATCCTTCGTTTTATATGTCGCCTCCATAACATTTCCTCCCCAAAAAGTATCGTATATACAAATTCCATTTTTTTATTTGGACTTCCTTTGAAAAAGAATGTCGGAAGTCCAGAAGTTTTCTACATGATTAGCGAAAAGTTGCATAAAAATGAATGTTTTTGGCGTAAGGAAGAGGAAGGGATAAAATAATGTCTGAAAACATGTATCGAGAAAGTTTGTTATAATAGCCTGGGAAAAGAAATTGGGTTAAAAACGGAGGTACATATATGAAACAATTAAAAGGCATTATCATTTCGATTATTGCGATTCTTTCTATTTTGGTTGCTGTTTATGAAGCGTTTATATCAGAGGAACCAAAGAACCAGAAAGAAGTTACATATGATCAAGTTCTAGAATTTCCAAAAGAACGCTATCCTGAAACAGGAAAACATATTGCAGATGCGATGAAAGAAGGACATTCTAAAGTGTGTACGATTGACCGAAGTGGTGCAGCTGATAGAAGAAAGTTGTCTCTAGCTCCATATCCAGCAAAAAAAGGATATGATCGTGATGAATGGCCAATGGCGATGTGTAAAGAAGGTGGAAAAGGTGCACATATTGAATATATTAGTCCAGCCGATAATAGAGGTGCAGGTTCGTGGGTTGGGAATAAACTAGATAAGTACCCGGACGGTACGCGCGTGAAGTTTATAGTGAAGTAGTAGAAAGCTATTCTAATCAGTGATTGAAGGGAATGATATATATGGAGTTAACAATTTCCTATTCGCAATTGATTGTGATGAATTATGATGGAGAACAGCCTTATGTAGACTGGACGAATGAAGATTTTGAGAGAGGTTATGCTGAAGCAGAAGGTGTAATTATTTTTGAGGCAATTGCTGATTATACGTGTGAAATCGAAGTATCTGCAGGAAAACACGTTGAGAAAGAAGAGGTAATGAGAACGATATCAGCACCATTTACTGTAGGTAATGAGGGTGTTTTTATAAGTAGCATTCTTTCAAGTAAATTACATATTTCTATTCCGCAAGGTGAATATATGTTAGTGATGCAAGCAATTCCGCTTGAAGAACCGACAGATGATGAGCTGTACAGAGTCCGGTATGAACTGTTTTTTGAAGAGAAAGAATGAAAAAGCCACTGCAATGTGGTTTTTTATTTTGGCTTTCATTTTATTTGTACCGGTGTATTATGAGCAGTAAGTGTCGATTGAGTCTTTTATCATTTCTATATGGCATCACCTGTTTTAATTGAGAAGGAAGCTAGTTAGAAGATATATATAGATAAAAAATAGGTTGTCCTTTAAATGGACAACCTATTTTTATTAAGCGTTTGTTTTTAGAAGAGAACGAGCCTCTTTAGCAGCTTGAACCATATGCTCTAAAGCAGGTATAACTTCTTCGGTTCTTCTTGTTTTTAAACCGCAGTCTGGATTAATCCAGAAGTATTTTGGATCACATACTTTTAAGGATTGTTCTACAATTGTATACATCTCATCTTTACTCGGAACACGAGGGCTATGAATATCATAAACACCTAAACCGATTCCTTTTTCATATGTTGTATGCTCTAATGTATGAATAAATTCACCATGACTTCTTGATGTTTCGATAGAAATAACATCGGCATCTAATGCGCGAATAGCATCTACGATGTCCTCAAAGTTACTGTAACACATATGTGTATGAATTTGTGTTTCATTCGCTACAGAAGAAGTTGCTAGAAGGAATGATTGAACAGCCCATGTAATATATGCGTCCCAATCTTTCTCTTTTAGCGGCATCCCTTCGCGAAGTGCTGGTTCGTCGACTTGAATAACACGGATACCAGAAGATTCAAGTAATTCGATTTCATGGCGAAGTGCCAATGCAATTTGATATGAAACTTCTTTTCGTGAAATATCATTTCGAACGAATGACCAATTTAGAATTGTTACAGGACCTGTTAGCATACCTTTTACAACTTTATCTGTAAGGCTTTGTGCATATGCAGTTTCCTTAATTGTCATCCCATCAATAAAGGCAACATCACCATAGATTACAGGTGGTTTTACACAACGAGAGCCGTACGATTGTACCCAACCGTTCTTCGTGAAAGAGAATCCAGCAAGTCGTTCACCGAAATATTCCACCATATCAGTTCTTTCAAATTCACCATGTACAAGTACATCAAGACCAATATTTTCTTGATGACGAATCCACTTTTCAGTTTCTTTTTCGATAAATTGTTCATATTGTTCGGTTGTAATATCACCACTTCGCCATTGTTTACGCGTTTGACGAACTTCAGTAGTTTGTGGGAAGCTACCGATTGTTGTTGTTGGAAGTAGCGGTAATTGTAATGCTTCTTGTTGCAGTGCATAGCGTTGTTCGAATGGAAGAGGACGAGAAAAGTCTTCTTCTTTAAGAGCTGCCCGTGCTGCTTTCACATCTTCACGATTACGTGCAGCTGAAGAACGTATAGCTTCGTGAGCGGTGCGGTAAGTAGCTAATTCAGTACTAACACTTTCTGCACCTTCAGAAAGCGCACGTTTAATTAATGTAAGCTCTTCTAACTTTTGATTTGCAAATGCAAGAGCATCAAAAAGTTCTTTTGATAAATGTGTTTCTTCTGTTTTGTCAATTGGAGTGTGTAGTAAACTACAAGAAGGTTGAACAATCCAATCTTTCGGTGTCACACGGTCCTTTAATGTTTTAAATAAAGAAAGAACTTCATCGAGATCGGCTCTCCAAATGTTACGGCCATCTATACAACCAACAGTTAAAATTTTGTCTGTTGGGAAACCATGCTCTAAAATAGCTTTTACATTGCCTTCTTTACCGTGAACAAAGTCCAATCCAATGCCGGATACAGGGAATGTAATAATCTCTTCATAGTTTTCTTCTACGCTATCAAAATAAGTTTGTAGAATAAGAGATACATGTGGTACTTCTTTACGAATTGTTTCATAAAGTTCTTTAGCTTCTACAATTTCTGTTTTTGTTAAAGATGCAAAAATCGGCTCATCAATTTGTACGAAGCGTGCGCCAGCTTCGTGTAATTCAGTTAATAGTTGTACATAAGGTGCAACTAGTTGGTTTAAAATAGTAGTAAATTGCTCTTGTTTATAACCTTTTGCTAATTTTAGGAATGTATAAGGTCCTAATATAACTGGCTTTCCGTCGATGCCTAATTCTTGTTTTGCTTCTTCATATAAGCGAAGAGGTCGATTATCTTTTAAAGAAATATCTAACCCTTCTTCATATTCAGGAACAATATAATGATAGTTCGTGTTAAACCATTTTGTCATTTCGGAAGCAACGTGATCTTTAGAGCCTCGTGCCATCGCAAAATATACATCAAGATAAGAAGAAAACTCAGAAAAACGTGATGGAATAAAGCCGAGCATGTAGGCTGTGTCCAGCACATGATCATAATATGTAAAGTCGCCAATTGGAATTAAATCGATTCCTTTTTCTTGTTGAACTTTAACATGTTGCAGACGAAGCTCTTTCATTGTTGTTGAAAATTGTTGCTCATCAATCTTATTTGACCAAAAAGCTTCCAACGTTTTTTTCCATTCTCGGTGTAATCCAATACGTGGATACCCTAAACTACTTGTTTGAATTGCCATTTAAATTTCCTCCCTAATTGAAAGTAAGCATTTCCGTTTACTCGGAAATGCATGTAACGAAAAGTATAAAGGTACAGAAAATAGCCCTTTCTCCTCGTTCATAACACCTAATCATCATCCGTGAGTCTATCAGTGTTGTTAAAATAGGCAGGTCTCCTGACTTATGCTTTATACGATTTCTTTCACCTTCCCGTTTTCACAGTGGTATAGAAAAGAAGTCTCTGCACTTACAGTGGCGGGACCGCGTTGGAATTTCACCAAACTTCCCTTTTAAACACGAAATAAGAAACTTCGTGTACCTATTTTCCTTTATGAAAGGAATTTAACAAGCGAATATGATATTGAAACAAATTCTAACATAATTTTTTGAATTTTGTCTACTGTTTTGAAATAAGAATATTTTAAAGTTTTTAATTCTTATTATTCAGAAAATAAAGCTACTAAAATTGAAAAATAATAAAAAAGATGTTTTTCATTATTAACTCCCATGCAAGAATAACGAGAAAATATGAGATGAGGATCAAAAGAAAACGAATGTTTATTGATTAGAAAGTAGATAAGAACAAAAATAGAGAAAAACTGCTCGTAAGAACTTGATTAAAGAGAATTCTTACGAGCATTGGGGAGAAAAGCATCTAAGTATAGAAGTTTTACTATATATCCATTCCAATTTCAGAAAGACATCCAGCGCTTGCATCCTTATGTAGCTCATTTAACCAACGTAATTCAACGCTAATATGCTCAATAACACTTTTTAAAATATAAAGTTGTGCACGCGGAACACTTTCTTTGCTATGTTCATATATGGATTGCATTGTATGTAAATATTGAATCGTGTCATCCCTCTTTTTTTCTAAAATAGGAATGAGTGTTTTTTCATCACCAAAATGAGCGAAAGATAGTGCTGAATAGATTGGTTTATATATTTGGTTTTTTGCTTCAAATTGTTTTAAAAGCAGTGCATGGAAAAGTTCTATTCCTGTTTTAGTTATATGAAAAATAGTCTTATCTGGTCGATTGGTATCTCGTACTACGTTTGTAACTGCAATTGCCCCTTGCTTTTCTAATTGTTCAAAAGCGTAGTAGAGGGAGCCTTTTGCATATTTAATATAACAATCCATTTGCCGTTCTTTCATTGTGTGTTGCACTTCATATGGATGTTTATCTCCTTCGAGTAGTAAACCGAGAATGACTAGTTTCATACTCATGCTGTCTCAACTCCTGTAATATAAACTTTATACATAGTATAAACGGTATATCTCTTTCGATAAAGAGATATACCGTTTCATTTTGTCATATATTAACTTACTTGTTTTTGTTTTTTCGTTGTTCCAGTTAAGAGACGTTCTTTACCCATCATTGTAATGCAGATAATACTTAGAATAGCTGGGATAAGCGCCCAGAAAAATGTATCGGCAATAGATATCGCGAGCGCTTGTTTAATTCCACCCAATATTTGAGGTGGAATCTTTTCAGTGGCATGCGGTGATAATAAAAAGCTTGTATCCCCGCCTTTGGGTACCATCTTTGCTAACTCTGGAGGAAAAACGGTTTTTAATTTGTCAGTGAAAATATGGTTTTGAATCGTACCAAAAATTGTTACACCAAGAGTCATACCGAGAGAACGGAAGAATGAGTTTGTGGATGTGGCAGAACCTCGGTCTCTCATTTCTAAGTTATGGATGGAAGACATACTTAAAACTGAGAAAGAGAAGCCGACTCCAAGTCCAGCAAGAATCATAAAGAGTGTTACGAGTACGCGTGGTGTTTCCATTGTTAAGGTGCTTAGTAAATAGATGCCCAGTACAAAGAAAATGCCTGATACGACCATGATGTTACGGTAACTTGTTCGTGAAGCAAATTGTCCACCTGTTTGGCTTCCAATTACAGAACCAACCATCATCGGTGTTAAAATTAATCCAGCATTTGATGCTGAACCACCGAGGACGCCTTGGACAAAGATTGGAATATAAACTGTGCAAATAATAAAAGCTGCTCCATAGAAAAAGGCAACACCTTGACTTGCTGCAAATAACTGCTTTTTAAATAAATGGAAAGAAATAATCGGTTCTGTTGCTCGTTTTTCTACAAAGATAAAGATAATAAGCATAATAGCAAAAGTAGCAAATAATCCAAGAATCATATTGGAATTCCATGCGTATTCCTTACCACCAAGTTCTAGTGCAAACATTAAGCAAACAATGCTTATTACAAGTGTAATAGCACCAGCCCAATCAATTTTTTGTTTTTTATATTGCAGAGATTCTTTGTAGTACTTGGAAATGAAGAAGAAAGAAATAAGACCTAACGGAATATTGATATAAAAGACCCAGTGCCAACTTATATAATCAGTAATATAAGCGCCTAATAAAGGACCAAATACGCTTGACGTTCCAAAAACTGCTCCAAATAATCCCGTCATTTTCCCGCGTTTTTCTGGTGGGAATATATCATACATAATTGTGAAGGCGATTGGCATGAGGGCACCGCCACCAATCCCTTGAATTGCTCTGTAAATACTCAGCTGTTCAATGCTTGTTGCTGTACCACAAAGAATAGAGCCGACTAAGAAGAGAAGTAACCCGCCGATATAAAAACGTTTACGACCATACATATCTGAAAGCTTTCCAAAAATCGGCATTCCTGCCATTGTTGCTACCATATAAGCTGATGTGACCCAAACAAATTTGTCAAATCCTCCTAGGTCTCCAACAATTGTCGCCATGGCAGTGGCAACGATTGTATTATCCATTGCTGCCATTAAAATACCAAGTAACAATCCGGCAACAACAAATTTTGTTTGATTTACTTTGTTTTGAGATGTTTGTTCTTGCAAACATACCCCTCCTTTTATATAAGATTCATTGCTCTTTAGGAAAATCTTATTAGTAGTTCTTGTTTTAGTATGTCTTTATGTAACGACTATAAGTTTACTACTCCTTTTACCAAAAGTAGGATAAAAAATAGAGAGCATAAACTTTATTATAGTCAAATTTGACTAAAAGGTAAATCTTTTTACTTTATTCTTCTATTCGCGGCCAGTGATACCCTACTTCGAAATTTGGTGGAAGAGAAGGGGAAAGTGGGGAGATAAACGGTTCGTAAGAGCCTGATGGATAAGGAATTTTATATTGGAAAAAACAAAAGGAGGCTGATGGGTAGTATGGTATCTCTATTTAAAATGGTTTTTTAATTGTATTGTCGAATAAATAAAGAAGAAATATAAAAATGGTGAAGACGTATATTTTTATTGAGAGAAAATAGGAAGGTGTTTTAAAGGGAACGAATTGGAGAAGGGGGTTTTATTATTGAAGAGAGCAGAATAAATTTGTACAGATAATAACATCTGGAATGAGGTGAATGGTTATTGTGAAAATGTGGGAAATAGGTTTAGATAAAGAATTGTTTCCTTTGTCTTTGCAGCCTGTTATGTGGATGGAAGGCGGTTCGAAAGAAGTTACGAGCAAACAATCTAACCCCAATGTAGAAGTAACATTACAAATTCGCAGTCAAAAAGAGAAGAATTTTTCACAAAAAGTTGTTTATGGCGTACATGAAATTCTCTTTATTCAATTAGAAGCTGAAAACATAGGAAGTGAAGGGGTTTCTCATGTAATCGTTAGTCATATGATTCGAGATCATTTTGCATATATCCCCAATACATTACACACGAATAAAGGAACGGGAGAGTTTTTATTTCAACTTGTAAGGTGGCGTATTGATGAATTACTATCAGGTGAAAAGGCTCAATTAATCTGTCAGGTCAAAGCACCACGTATACAAATCCCGTCCAGTATTTCATTACGTGCTACATACACGTTCCAGCAGAAAGGCCGATTATATGGACCACTACAAACAAAAGAAGTGATGTTGATACAATAAAAAGGAACCCGAACTGGGTTCCTCTTTTAATGAAGGTTATGCTTTTTTAGTAATTCTTTTTGTTCCAAACCTTTTTTTCCTACATAGTTATTTTTATATCCAAAGTATAAAATAAATAAGAAAGAAGCAACATTTATGATTGCATCAATTTGGTCATTTGTAATAAATGAAAGCCCGAACGATTCAAATAATAGTTTTAATGATAAGAGAAATCCGGCTAAAAAACGCAGGATGTCTGAAATATTTTCTTTTTGTAACATTTTCTTCTCTCTTCCATAATGGATATATACTATATATATGAAATAAAAAAGAAGATGAATACAAGTTGTAAGGAGAAATGGATAATAAGAACGTCCATTTTTTGTTTTGTAAAAAAACATTATTGTAATAGAAACATATAGTAGTATAAAAGGGGAGAATGCATGAAGCATAAAGGGAAAATTAGTGGTTTGTTGTTTGGTAATATAATTGCTATTACAGAATGGTTAGCAATGCAGGATGTAATTGTTAAGTTAGATGAAAGGTCTTTTGGAGTGGTACTTAGTATTTATATTATACAAATGATATTAAGTTATTATTTTGGACATCGTTACGATCAAAAGCAGCATGGAAATAGTGGGTTGCAGGAGATAAAAAGTAGAGAGTTTATGGTTTCATTTTTTGGAAAGTTAGCTACTTTATCGGAGAGAAATAGCCATGAAATTACTATATATGTTATATCTATTAAAGAGTGGAGAGAGTTAATAGATAGTATGCAAGATAAAAAAATAAATGAATTGGTTCGAAAAAGTGATGTTGTTACGAAGTGGGAAGAAAATAAGTATGTAATTATTGCGGTGGACAATGGATATATGAAATCGACATTACGGGATCGAATATTAAAGAGTGTTGAAGAGGAATTAGAGGATGATGTCGTGAATATTACGCTTTTATTTGATACTGCCACATATGCAATAGATGGAAGGACATTAGAAGAATTGTTGAGTAAAGTGAAAACTCAATTGTATTAGGAAATAAATTTGAAAAATACGGAAGAAAAAGAGAATTTTTATAACAAATTTTTCTCTTTTGTTACAAAAAAATAGTATCTTGTAACAAAAGTCTTTAAAAATAGATTTAAACATCATATAATTGTGATGGATGTGTCAATGCATTTTTGCACAATGGTTTTTCATTTAAAAAGTGTAGGGGGAAACATTCTCTACGCTTTTCCTTTTAAGGGGATAAAAAGAATATTTGTAAATTGTTGCAAGTAAACCTTTACACTGTGTAAAATGGACAAGAAAAGATTGTAGGGGGAAAAGAAGTTGAAATATAATAAAATAGCAATTGTAGCAGTTTTATCTATGACATTATTAGCTGGTTGTTTCGGACCAAAACCAGAAGAGGAATTATATGTAGCATTTGAAAATGCTGCAAAGCAAGAAAAGCCGATGTTTGAAGAAGCGAAAAAATTAGAGACATTAGAAAAAGAAGGTCAAACATTATATGGTCAAATTGTGCAAGAAGGAAAAGATAATAATCAAGCTGTGAAAGAGAAGTTAGATCAAGCAATGAAAAATACAGCGGAACGTGGAAAAGTAATCGATAAAGAGAAAGAAGCATTGAACAAAGCACAAGAAGAAGTAAAATCAGTTGAAAAATATGTGAAAAAAATCGAGAATGGTAAATTAAAAGAACAAGCAGATAAAGTGAAAAATACATATGAAAAACGACATGAGTCTTTTAAGAAGATGTATGATAACTATAGTAAATCATTAAAATTAGAAAAAGAGTTATTTACAATGCTTCAAGATAAAGAAGTAAAATTAAAGGATATTAGTGATAAAGTAAAAACGGTGAACGAATCTTATAAAGGTATTGATGCTGAAAAAGATAAGTTTAATGAATATACAAAATCATATAATACAGAAAAAGTAGCATTTTATAAACAAGCGAACATTAAAATAAAAGAAGAGAAAAAATAAAGCAGGCTGGCCGTTATGGCCAAACCTGCTTTATTTTTTTGTGTACGTACGGCGATACCAAGGAATCGGTTCGCTTAATTTTTTTTCTTGTTTTAGTGCTTCCGGCCCAATGTAGTCTTGAAGTGTTTTTTTCGCTATTGCTAAAGAAAGAGTTGTTTTTGGGTTTCTATAGGAAGATTCGAGGCTACCAAGATGCGGGAGATTACTGAAATCATCTTTTGTAGGAGGAATATGAAAAAAGTAGTCACCTAATCGAACGAGAACATCTGATTGTTGCTGACTAAAGCGTGGATTTCTAGAGAAATGTAACCCTTCTTTTATCGCTTTCTTTTCGTTAATTAAACGCTCTAAAGCAATCTTTTTCAACCAATATAAATATTTAGGATTTGTAGCAGCTTTGGCATGCCGGTTCACAATGAAAATAGATTGAGCCAATCGATCAATAGAATGTTGTTTGCGTGACTGAGACTGTGGTTGTGAAGGTTTCATAGTGGGACCCCTTTCTAGTTTTTCAATATTATAGCATAAATAAAAGTAGTTTTTATTATATACAAAAAATGATTGTGTATATTTTCAATATTAAAGCAATATTGTTACAAAAAACAACTATTTTATATAATAGTGATAGGAATGGTTTTTAGAAATTTGATAATGAAAGAGTGAGAAGTGTGAAAGATATATTGAAACAGCAATATGCTATTATTGATATTGGTTCAAATACGATGCGATTGGTGATTTATGAAAAACAAAATGGGGGTTTTTATAAGGAAATTGAAAATACAAAAGTTGTGGCACGATTAAGAAATTATTTAATAAATGGTGTGCTGATAGAAGAAGGAATGAATATACTACTGCAAACACTACTTCAATTTCAGGAAAGTACAAGGTTTCACGGGTTACATAATGTGCTATGTGTTGCGACAGCAACCATTAGACAAGCAAAAAACCAAGAAGAAATAAAAAAGCTTGTAGAAGGAAAAACTGATTTTGTACTTAGGGTTTTATCTGAATATGAAGAAGCACGTTATGGTTATTTAGCTGTGATGAATTCAACTTCCTTTACGGAAGGAATTACTGTCGACATCGGTGGAGGAAGTACAGAGGTTACGTATTTTCGTAATCGAGAAATTATAGAATATTATAGCTTTCCTTTTGGAGCACTTTCTTTAAAACAACAATTTATTCATCATGAGACACCAAATGCAGAAGAATTAAGAAGATATTTATGGTATCAATTTGAAACGTTACCTTGGTTAAAGGGAAAAGGGTTACCTCTTATTGCGATAGGTGGAAGTGCTCGAAATATGGTGAAGATTCATCAAAACATAATTTCTTATCCAATAGCAGGTTTACATTTATATAAAATGAAGGAAGCGGATATAAGGGATGTAAAAGAGGAATTAGAAAGTCTTTCTTTTGTGGAATTACAAAAGTTAGATGGGCTAGCAAAAGATCGTGCTGATACAATTATTCCAGCGGTAGAAGTATTTTATATGCTAGCAAGCATAATACAAACCCCGTCCTTTGTATTAAGCAGGAAAGGATTGCGAGAAGGTGTTTTCTATGAGGAACTTACAAAAAATTTAGGTGTTTCTTATTATCCGAATGTGGTAGAGGAGAGTTTACACTTATTGTCCTATGAATATGAAATGGATATGAAATTTGTTGTTCAACTTATCAAGCAAGGAACGTTAATTTGTAAACAGCTTGAAGAGTCTGAAATTATTTCTTTTTCAGAAAAAGATTGGTGTATATTTTATCAAGCCGCGAAAGTGTTTAATATTGGAAAATACATAGATGCAGAAGCAAGTCGTCTACATACATTCTATTTATTGGCGAATAAAACAATTGACGGCATGATGCATAAAGAGCGTATTAGGCTTGCACTTATCGCATCTTATAAGTCGAAAATGTTATTTAAACAGCATTTGAAACCATTTGAAGGATGGTTTGATAAAAATGAACAAAAAAAGATTCGCTTGTTAGGAGCGATTTTACAATTTTCTGCTGCTTTAAATGTGAGGAGAAGGGAACTGATTGAAACGATTCAAGTGAAAAAAAATAAAGAGGGGCTTGTTTTTCATATTGTGTGTGAACAATCGGCTTTAGCAGAAAAAGTGCAGGCTGAAAAACAAAAAAAACAACTTGAAAAAGTATTGAAGGTGAACATTCAACTCATATTTGAAGGGGAATGTTAAGTTGTACGGATGTCTTTACAAAAAGTTTACACTCAAATAATTTGGAATTTGATACAATAAATGTAACTAAATTATATTGAAAAAGTTTCAAAGGAAAGTGTGAGAGAAATGGAATTGGTGAAGGAGAATCCTGTAAGTTTCAATGATACAGCTTACTATAATAACCGCGAATTAAGTTGGCTTGCTTTTAATGAACGTGTGTTGCAAGAGGCGCAAGATGAAAGTAATCCACTTTTGGAAAGGTTAAAATTTATTAGTATTTTTAGTTCGAATTTGGATGAATTTTTTATGGTACGTGTTGCAGGATTAAAAGATCAAGTAAAAGCGGGCTTTAATCAACCAGAAAATAAAGCTGGCTTAACACCGAAACAGCAAATAAATAAAATTGCTACGAAAGCTCATGAATTGATGACAATTCAGTATAACACATTTAAAAATACTGTATTGCCAGCACTTGAAATGGAAGGTATCGAGCCGTTAACGTTTCAAGATTTAACGAAAGAACAACGTGAATTTATTGAAGAGTATTTTGATGAACAAATTTTCCCTGTGTTAACCCCCGTGGCAATAGATGCATATCGCCCGTTTCCTATGTTGTTAAATAAAAGTTTAAACTTGGCTACTATTTTGTATGATGGAAAACAAACAGAGGAAGAGAATCGAACAAAGCTTGGAATCGTTCAAGTGCCATCATTGCTCGAACGTTTTATTTTTTTACCGAGTGAAGACCAAAAACATAAATTTATTTTATTAGAAGACGTAATTAGTAGCTTTACTCATAAATTATTTACAGGATATAAAGTATCCTCTGTTACGCGTTTTCGTATTACACGTAATGCGGATTTAACAATTCATGAAGAGGGTGCGCGAGATTTATTAAAAGTGATTGAAAAAGAGCTAAAGAAACGTAAATGGGGAGCGGCTGTTCGTTTAGAAATTGGCAAAGAGCATGTTGATGAAAGAGTTTTAGCTCTATTATATGAAGTGTTAGAAGTGAAAGATGAAGATGTATATATGATGGATGGACCATTAGACCTAACATGCTTATTCTCCTTATATAAAAAATTAGCACCTTTATATGAGCATCTTGTTTATCCAGCTCTTATACCGCAGCCACCTCAAGATTTAGATGATGAAGAAGACGTATTTGAAAAAGCGATAGAGCATGATATTTTACTACATCATCCGTTTGAATCTTTTCAACCAGTCATTGATTTTGTGCGTGATGCGGCAGATAATCCGAATGTACTAGCAATAAAACAGACGTTATACCGTGTAAGCGGTGATTCGCCGATTATTCAGGCGTTAAAGACTGCAGCTGAGAAGGGGAAACAAGTAACAGTACTTGTTGAATTAAAAGCACGTTTTGATGAAGAAAATAACGTCCATTGGGCAAAGGAACTCGAACAAGCTGGTTGCCACGTTATTTATGGTGTAAGTCATTTGAAAACACATAGTAAAATTACCCTGGTTGTAAGAAGAAAACACGGAAAAATCGAAAGATTTGTACATTTAGGGACAGGAAATTATAATGATGCGACAGCAAAATTATATACAGATTTTGGCTATATTACATCTCGAAAAGATTTCGGGGTAGATGCGACAAATTTCTTTAATTACTTGAGTGGTTATACAACAAAGCCACATTTTCATCACTTGTCAGTAGCACCATTTGATATACGTCATCAATTTATGGAATTGATCGATGAAGAAGTCCGTTATCATAAACAATATGGAAATGGACATATTGTGGCAAAGATGAACTCATTGACAGATAAACCGTTAATTCAAAAATTATATGAAGCATCACAAGCTGGAGTAAAAATAGAGCTTATTGTTAGAGGAACGTGCTGCTTGCGACCTGGTATTCAAAATGTCAGTGAAAATATTCGTGTAATTAGCCTTGTTGGACGTTATTTAGAACATAGCCGTATTTATTATTTTCATCACAATGGGGATGAAAAAGTGTACTTATCTTCAGCTGATTGGATGACAAGGAACATGGAAAAACGGGTGGAAATTTCATTTCCAATTTTAGGATTTGAAATGAAAGCACGAATCAAAGCAATTTTGCAGCTTATTTTAGCGGATAATGTAAAAACACGTGAACAAAATAAAGATGGTGAATACTATTATGTAATAATTAATGGTTCACAAGAAATTGATAGCCAAGTGAAGTTATTTAAGATGGCTTATCAAAATACAGATGCGGAGTAATGTGTAAATTCAAAAATGATATAAAGTCATCTTTTTTAGGTGGGAGAGAGGATCCGTCCATACATAGAAGCGGTCAGATCTTTTTTCAGCCCCATACCAAGTGAAAACAAAGAGAGAAAATGAGTAGAAGTTTCCTAGCAGTGACTGATGTGCCAACAAATTAAAATGGATTTATATATTAAATAGTAAGTTTAATAATTTGTGAACAAGTAAACTCCTGAATTCAAGATTATGAGAATACGACGAAAAAAGCCTCTTACAAATGAAGAGGTTTTTTTCTCATAGTTTTTGTTTATATTAATAATAATACGGCTGGCACGGACCTCCGTAACAAGGAAACGGCGTTGTCGGATATGGCGGTGGGTATGGAGGATAGTAAGGTGGTCTAGGACCAAATGCTAATGCTCCGCCGATTAAGCCACCAGCAAGTCCTGCTAAGAATGGAACGCCGAAGAATGGTAAGAAGCGTGAGTCACTTACTGGGCCAATAGGTCCTGAACGAACTAGATAGGGCTGAGGATATGGGTACATAAAAAAACCTCCTTTATTGGACTCATTGTTATCATATGGTGAAAAAGCGTGGATGAGCGAGTACAAGAAAGGATATATAAGAAAATAGGCAATTATAGGTTACAAGTGCTGGAGAGTAAATACTGTAATTTCAGGGCTGGACAAAAAACGAAATGGAACACGTGTCCTTCCAAGTCCGCGATTTACATAAAGAAGTAATTCCTGGATATGATAAAAGCCTTCGATGTAATGTTTTGCTAATGCTGGGGTAACGATTGCGCCTAAAAAGGGAAGTTGCACTTGTCCACCATGGCTATGTCCAGAAAGCTGGAGATTCACTGGGAAGTTAGCGATTTTAGGTGCTATATCAGGTTCATGTACGAGTACAATAGTATATAGTTCTTTCTGCACATGTTGTAATGTTACATCGATTTCTGGTTTACCAAGAAGCATGTCATCGATTCCAAAAATAGAAATCTCGCTATTATCTAATAAGCGAATACGTTTTTCGGTATTTTGTAATACTTCAAAACCTGCATTACTCATAATTTGACTATAGTATTCGGTTCCATACCCACCATGATCGTGATTTCCGTAGATTGCAAATTTACCAAAGGGTGCACGGATGTTTCGTAAAATTGAAGAAACAAAAGGGATTTCACTATATGTTTGGTAGTCATCGATTAAATCACCAGTAAACAGAACAATATCGGGTGCAGTCTTATTTATTTTTGAAACGATTGTAGAAAGGTGTTGGAGAGAAAAATAGTATCCTAAATGTAAATCACTAAATTGAACAATTTTCATACCATGAAAGTTTGGTGGAATGAATGGAGAGCTCAGTGTATGATGATTCAAAGAAAGACAGTACGGTTCAATATACTTTGCATAGTAATAACCGATACTAGCCGTAATACAGGTATAGAAACAAGATCGTATTCCGTTTTTTATAAAATTTCTTCTTGTTATTTGTTTCATAGGAATATGAACGGGCCTATATAATGAAAAAAAGTAGGAAAAGTATTATATGAATGTGGTGTAGGCCACAACAGCTCTCCTTTCTTTTTAATTCTTCTTAAAGAAGTATAATTGAGTCGATTAACCTTGTCATCTAGTGAAAAAACAATTTAGTAGAATAGTCTAGAGTTAAGAGTATGGTTATTGTGAAAAAGAGGGATTGTATATAAAGATATCAGAAAAGTTTAAAAATATAAAGATTTCTATTAAATAAAGTGGTAAAATGAATGTACATTCATTTTTGGGAGGGGATATATTTGAAAGAAAAAGTAGTGATTATAACAGGTGGTTCAAGTGGAATGGGAAAAGGCATGGCAACTCGTTTTGCGAAGGAAGGAGCACGCGTTGTTATTACGGGACGTACGCAAGAAAAACTTGAAGAAACAAAAAAAGAGATTGAGCAATTTTCAGGGCAAATATTGACAGTACAAATGGATGTTCGAAACATTGAGGATATAAGTCGTATGATTGAATATATTGATGAAAAATTTGGACGTATTGATATTTTAGTTAATAATGCAGCAGGGAATTTCGTTTGTCCTGCAGAAGATTTATCTGTTAATGGTTGGAATGCAGTTATTAATATTGTATTAAATGGAACGTTTTATTGCAGCCAAGCAGTAGGAAAGTATTGGATTGAGAAAGGGATAAAAGGAAATATCATTAATATGGTAGCGACGTATGCATGGGATGCAGGACCTGGTGTCATTCATTCTGCAGCTGCGAAAGCGGGTGTATTAGCAATGACGAAAACACTTGCTGTTGAGTGGGGACGTAAATATGGCATTCGTGTTAATGCAATTGCCCCTGGACCAATCGAACGAACAGGCGGTGCAGATAAATTATGGATTTCAGAAGAGGCAGCCAAACGGACACTGCAAAGCGTTCCACTTGGTCGACTTGGTACGCCAGAAGAAATTGCCGGCTTAGCTTTTTATTTATGTTCTGATGAAGCTGCATACATAAATGGAACGTGTATGACAATGGATGGTGGGCAGCATTTGCATCAATATCCGTTTTAAGAGGGGTTATATAAAGTGAAACATGGAGGATTAATACCCATTCATGTGAGGTGGAATGTGACGAATTTGTGACATATGAAAGAAAAGTGTTTACAATAGGTTTAATATAAGTTATATTTAAGACCTCTTTTTTCTTCATAGTAGAATTGCTAATTCCCCTTAGCATTTTACCCCTCTAATCCCTTCAGGAAAACTGAAGGGATTTTTTATTATTTTTCTATACATATCATGTTATAATTTTTGAAAAGTAAAGGGAGGGAAACATTTTGGTAGATGCATTAGATGTGATGAGTAATTTGGATAAAGTCCTTCCTTATTATCAAGCTATTTTTAGTGCTGATCAGCATACAGTAATTGGATATGAAGTAGTAGGGCGTATCCAAACGGAAGAAGGGATACAAAGTCTTTCTTCTTTTTTTCATGATGATTCCATTCCAGGTGAATTCCAACTAGAGGCAGATAATGTCATAGTAGAAAAAGCATTAGAACGTTACTTGGAAACAAATCAAAATTTTTTATTGTTTATACATCGTAATGCAAACATATTAATGAACGATGAAGATGAAAGTTTACTTCATTTATTGTTAATGTATGAAAAAAAAGGATTGAATTTAAAGCATATCGTTCTAGAAATAACGGAGCATGAGTGTAAGGAAGATATAGAACAATTTAATCATTTACTTATGTATTACCGTACATATGGTATTCAAATTTCAATTAACAAAGTAGGAACGGGTACGAGTAATCTGGAACGGATTAGTGTATTAGCGCCTGACATTTTAAAGGTGGATTTAACGAATTTAAGACAAACAGCACTTTTACAATCTTATCAAGATATTTTATATTCTTTGTCGTTATTAGCAAGAAGAATAGGTGCGACATTATTATATGAAGAAATTGATGCTTTTTATCAGTTGCAATACGCTTGGAAAAATGGCGGCAGATATTATCAAGGGAATTATTTGAAAGAGTGTTTGCCAGACTTTATTGAAGCGGATATTTTAAAGGAACGTCTTGGTAATGAGTGTCATCAATTTATCCAGCATGAAAAGAAAAAACTACAAAAAATTTATCAATTGACAGAAACATTGCGTGATCAAATTGGGAATGTTTTATCTAAACAGAAAAAGAATGAAGACGTTAATGATTGGTTGTTACATTTTAGTCAACATGTATCACATTATAGTTTTCGAATCTTTATTTGTAATGAAGACGGTTTTCAGCAATCAGGAAACATTATGAAAAAAGATGGTAAATGGATTGTTATGCCAGAGTATTATATGAAAAATTGGAGCTGGCGCCCATATTTTTTAGAAAATATAATGAAAATGAGATTTGAAAATAAAGCAAGACTCTCTGACTTATATGCAGATATAGAAACAGGAGAGATGGTACGAACATTTTCCTTTCCAATTGATGATGAGCATTTTTTATTTATTGATTTGTCCTATGAATTTTTATATGAAGAAGATGTTTTATTTTAATGCACGAAGCAATTCGTGCATTTTTTTGTTTGTTTTTATCATAAATTGGTAATAGTGAAAAAGATGGCAAAAATGCTGTCTATCATTGTAAAGATTTTACGAACGAAACCATCCCTTTCTTTGCATAATCATTGTTACAATGAATACTACAAAGACAAGCTCTGTTAAAGGAAGGTGAAAGAATGAGAAAGTATGGAATTTGGTTTGTTCTATTTCTATGTGTTGCCTTTCTAGTTGGGTATAGTGTTACAACAGTTCTTGGTAAAGAAGAAATAAAAGTGGATCGAAAAGAGGTATTCACAACGATTCAAAAGGGATATGAGGCACAATTTTCAATTCGTGGAAAGCATTTATCGATGGATAAAATGTATGATGCGTTGTCACCTTATTTTACAGATAACTTCCTTCAAGTTTTTACCGATGAAAATAGTAATGGTGATAAACGAAGTGGTGAATATTTACTTCCTACAAACGAATCTCCTTTTTCTTTTACTTCTCAAACGAAATTAACATATGATGAAGAACATAGACTTTTATATGTATATGAACGGATGAAAAATGAACAATATCAAATTATTACATTGCAAAAGGAAGAAGGGAAATGGAAATTAGCTGGTTATCATGAGAGTCAGCAACTTTTGACAGAAATGCAAAAATTACAGGAGTTGAAAGAACAGGAATAGGTAAAGAGTGCCTATTCCTGTTCTAGATTTAGTAATTGTTGTAATTTTTCAATTTGAAAACCAGAGACAACTTCTCCATCAATGACAACGGTTGGAGTTGAGTATGAGTTATAGTCATATAAAAGACGGTTGCGAGCAGAAGCATCCTTTTTGACATCAAATTCTTCATATGTTACGTTATTATGCTTTAAAAATTCTTTTACAATGGTGCAGGGTGGACAATCTGGTTGTGTATAAACCTCTATTTTTTTCATTTTAAAACCTCCTCTTTTTCTGCTTTTTATTATATTCCGCAGCTATAAAAACCGCAATAAAGGAAGAGAAAGATTTTCTTTCTGCTTTTTACTTCTTTTTTCGACAAATTTTAGTTGAGTTTCTTGCCAAGAAGCTTTATCCTAGAGTGTGGAACATTTTTTCTGTTATGACGGATAGAATGAGTATAGCTGTAAAACCTATTGGTAGGAAGATTAGAGAAAGGGGAGATTTCATGTCTCTACTCCAAGGAATTTTAACTCGACTTGTTAGTCTACAAGAACAAGCTGAAAGCGGTGAAGTAGCACAACGCTATTTTGAAGTGAACGGTGAACGTAAATGTAGCGTGAAATTTTTTGATAAAAGTGAAATGTATGAGTTAGAAGTGTATCAACAAGGCGAAAAGCCACAAGTATATCAATTCGATAACATTGACATGGTTGCAATTGAGATTTACGATATTATTTCTTGATACATACAAAAAAAGGTACCGCGAGAAGCGGTACCTTTTTTGGTTATTATAATAACTAATAGTAAGAGGGATAAGGAATTGAAGAAGAAATAGGGGAGATAACCATATGAAAAAGCCTGATTGGTGAGGGGTGATTAAAGTTTCACTTTATATGTATAAGATTTTTTGGATCTTCCTACACTGATATTAAAAGTTAGAAAGGAATGTGGAATGTGGAGCGATTACCAATTGTTGTTTGTCCAAAATGTCATATGTCATTTGAAATGGATCAAGTATTAACAGCTCAGTCTAATCAAAATGTAATTTATATTTGTCCAGCATGTAAGTATTCCATCCGAAATATAGAAACGAGTAAAGGATAATAAAGTCATATTTTGTTCTTTTGTCCCATACAATGAGAATGCAAAAAGTCTGTCTAATTGAAGGGACGTGACTATATGGACGGTGAGTATCGATTTTATAATGTATCAGAAAGGCATATGGATTTTGAAACAGTTTTCTCACGCATTTGCACTTTTATTGAAAGAGATCCCCGAAATTTATATCGCTTATCTATTGGGACAGATTCACAAGCGCATCAAAAAGATACTCGTTTTATTACAGCAGTGCACATTCATCGTGTTGGGAAAGGAGCATGGGGATGTTTGAAATATAAAGCAGTACATAACAAGCCACCGACCTTACGTGAAAAAATATATTTAGAAACACAATTTAGTCAAGAAGTTGCCTGTTTGTTTACACCGGAACATATAAGGCGTATATGGGAGATTTTACATCCATATGCTCATGAAGGAGCCGGATTTGTAATGGAAATTCATTTAGATATTGGAAATGATGGATTAACAAAAGAGTTTATTTCAGATATGACAGCAAAGGTTAAAGCAATGGGACTAACTGCAAAAATTAAACCCGATGCTTATGCAGCTTTTAGTTATGCAAATCGCTATACAAAATAAAAAACTGAATCTTTCATCTATTAAATTAAGCGAATATTTTATATAATAAATAATAAGGAAAAGCATAAACATAAGGAGAGGGGTATATGCAGAAGGAAATTACTTTAACAAAAGAAGAAAAAAGCTTGCTGTTAGATATTTTATTTCGCCAAAATTATGCTAGTGAAATTCTAGCTGTTGAGCTTACAGATATTGAAAGTGGCTTAAAAAAAGCTGATATTTCCCAATATAGAAGAATTACAAGGTTATTTAATCGATTAAAAAATGAAGGATACTAAGTGCTACCAGAAAGGTAGTCTTTTTTTTGTGTTCTATGGTAGAATGAACTGTGTATCATTATTTTTGTTGGAATAAAATAAGGACAAAATAATAATATGAAAACGCTATCATAAGATATGAATAGAAATGGGAAATAAAGTGAAACTTTTAAGCGGGGATATGATTAACTCTAAACAGTAAGCCTTATGGATTGTCGATTGGAGATCATGCTAACAGGAAAAAGGGAGAAAAAGTGGGGGATATAATATGATTAGTATTCCAAAAGATGAGTTTCAACAAGTTCTTGTTAAGGATTTAATGATTTCATCAGAAAAAGTCGCGCATGTTCAAATCGGAAATAGCCTAGAACATGCTTTACTTGTTCTTGTAAAGTCTGGATATTCTGCGATTCCTGTTTTAGATCCTATGTATAAATTGCATGGATTAATAAGTACTGCGATGATTTTGGATGGTATTTTAGGATTAGAACGTATTGAATTTGAAAAGCTTGAAGATATGAAAGTGGAGAATGTAATGAAAAAAGACATTCCGCATCTTGGACTTGAGGATTCATTTGCTAAAGCGCTAGAAATGACAATTGATCATCCATTTATTTGTGCTGTAAATAATGATGGGTACTTTGAGGGGATTTTGACAAGGCGTGCTATTTTGAAATTGCTGAATAAAAAAGTAAGACAACATAATCGATAAAGAAGGGTAAGCGACTTCGAATAAAAAAGAAGTCGCTTTTTTACCATGCGTCTCTTTTTATTTTATCCGGTTATTCGTGTTTAGTAAGACCACCAGCTTTAAGAGAGAAGCGAGAGAGGTGGACGCTAATAATTAGCGGGAGATGAAGACCACCTCCGCTGATTAAATTTTCGCTTTATATAGTAACTGGAGTAAACAAGTATAAAAGGTTAGGTAAAATGTCGATTCATCCGATTTTCTTGAAAACAAAAATGAAATAATGCATGTTAGAGAATAGTGCAACGTATATATTAAGGTTAGAAGGTTATATGTAAGATGAGGAAAGAGGGAGAAAGTTGCAAATTGATGATTTTCAAATGATGGTTGTTTTAGCGCAGGAATCCAATATGAGAAAAGCTGCGGAGCGCTTATTCGTTTCACAGCCTGCACTCAGTCAACGATTACAATCAATGGAAAAACAGTGGGGAATGAAATTTTTTATTCGTTCTCAAAAAGGATTAACGATTACACCAGAAGGGGAAAAAGTGGCCAATTATGCGAAAGATATGTTGCGAAGAGAAGAGGCAATAAAAAGTGAATTAGCAATCTATCGTACAGAAACATACGGGACATTAAAGATAGCTGTGGCATCTGTGATTGGACAATATTGGTTACCACCTGTTTTAAAGAGGTTTGTACAAAAATATCCGTTTGTTAAAGTTTCTCTTTTTACAGGGTGGAGTAGTGAGGTGCAAAAGCACTTTTATGAAGGGGATGTGCATGTCGCTATATTGAGAGGAAAACAAGAATATAAAGGGCATAAAGAGCAATTGTTTGAGGATGAGTTGTATTTAGTTGACACGGAAATTAAAGATATTTCTATGCTGAAAGATACAAACAGACCGTTTATACAATTTAAAAGTGATTCGACATACTATGGACAAATTCAGAATTGGTGGTATGGTTTATTTTCTAATCCACCTAAACGAACGATTGTAGTTGATCAAATTGAAACATGTAAGCAACTCGTTTTAAATGGGATTGGTTATGCACTGCTGCCTTCTACTGTTTTAAAAGAAGTAAGAGAAAAGACGTATAAAACACCTGTTCAATTGACTCGAGAAACGTGGTTGTTGACAAGTGATTCTGCAAGGCAATTGAAACAAGTACAAGCGTTTTTAGATATTATAGAAGAAATTCAAATGGAAAAATAAGATTATTGTCTTGCTAGTAGCTCTTTCGTTTGGTAGAGTAACATTATAAATGGATTTAGGAGGCAACAAGCATGAAAATGATGGATGCAAACGAAATTATTTCGTTTATTCAAAAAAGCGAGAAGAAAACTCCTGTAAAGGTATACATAAAAGGGGATTTAAAAGAAGTAACATTCCCTGAAACAGTACAAGCATTTGTAAATAAAAAAGCTGGTGTTTTATTTGGAGAATGGTCTGAAATCAAGGCAGTTCTTGAAGAAAATAAAAAGTATGTTGTAGATTATGTTGTCGAAAACGACCGTCGTAATTCTGCAATTCCAATGCTTGATTTAAAAGGCATTAAAGCTCGTATTGAGCCAGGTGCAATCATCCGTGACCATGTTGAAATTGGTGATAATGCAGTTATTATGATGAATGCAACGATTAACATCGGTGCAGTAATCGGTGAAGGTTCAATGATTGATATGAATGCAGTGCTTGGCGGACGTGCTACAGTAGGTAAAAACTGTCACGTTGGTGCTGGTGCTGTGCTTGCAGGTGTTATCGAGCCGCCTTCTGCAAAACCAGTTATCGTTGAAGACGATGTTGTAATTGGTGCAAACGTAGTTGTTCTAGAAGGAGTAACAGTTGGTAAGGGTGCAGTTGTTGCAGCAGGAGCGATTGTGACAGAAGATGTACCACCATATACAGTAGTTGCAGGAACACCAGCACGTGTTATTAAAGAAATTGATGAGAAAACAAAAGCGAAAACAGAAATTAAACAAGAACTTCGTCAATTAAACCCAGAAAAATAAAGAACGAAAGCGTAAGGGCAAATAAGCTCTTACGCTTTTTATAAATGGTGGTGGAGACATGACAGTCGGTAAATTTGTACAAATCCGTAGAGACTTGCATAAAATTCCAGAATTAGGATTTCAAGAGTGGAAAACGCAACAATATATTTTAAATTATATCGGGACCCTTCCTAGTGAATATCTTGAAGTGAAAACATGGAAAACAGGTGTTATCGTTAAAGTAAATGGGAAAAAACCAGACAAAACAATTGGCTATCGTGCAGATATTGATGGCCTACTAATTCCAGAGGAAACAGGATATGAATTTACTTCTGTTCATGAAGGCATGATGCATGCATGTGGTCATGATTTTCATACTACAATTGGTTTAGGACTTCTAACAGCCGCTGTAAATGAAAGGATAGATGATGATCTTGTTTTTCTATTCCAACCAGCTGAAGAAGGACCAGGTGGCGCTCTTCCTATGTTAGAAAGTGAAGAATTGAAGGAATGGAAACCGGATATGATTCTCGGGCTTCATATTGCGCCGGAGTATCCAGTAGGGACAATCGCAACAAAAGAAGGATTGTTATTTGCCAATACATCAGAATTATATATTGATTTAAAAGGAAAAGGTGGGCATGCAGCATATCCACATACTGCAAATGATATGATTGTTGCGGCAAGTCACCTTGTTACACAGCTCCAATCGGTAATTAGCCGTAATGTAAATCCACTTGATAGTGCAGTTATTACAATTGGTAAAATCACAGGAGGTACAGTTCAAAATATCATTGCAGAAAAGTCTCGTTTAGAAGGGACGATTCGAACTTTATCTGTCGAATCAATGAAACGAGTGAAAAGTAGAATTGAAGCAATTGTTGCAGGAATTGAAGCTGCGTTTCAATGTGAAGCTGTTATTGATTACGGAGCAATGTATCATCAAGTATATAACCATGAAGCATTGACACGAGAGTTTATGGAATTTGCATCAGAACACACTGATATGAATGTTATTACATGTACAGAGGCAATGACG
This sequence comes from Bacillus sp. TL12, assembly GCF_022625245.1. Classification (NCBI taxonomy): domain Bacteria; kingdom Bacillati; phylum Bacillota; class Bacilli; order Caryophanales; family Bacillaceae; genus Bacillus; species Bacillus sp. TL12. The sequence continues at coordinate 43,378 of NZ_JAJJBY010000005.1, forward strand.
GGAGAAGATTTTGGATATATGCTTCGTGAAATTCCAGGGTTTATGTTCTGGCTCGGTGTAGACTCTGAATATGGTTTACATCACGCAAAATTACAGCCGAAAGAAGAAGCGATTGAACAGACTATTGCTTTTTTAAATCAATATATAAGTTGGAAAGGGAACAGGGTTTAAACCTGTTCTTTTTTGATTTAAAGGATTGTAATATATAATGTGTTTTTTTTTTTGAAATTCTAACACAATACTTTATAATGGTAGATGGAGGGATGAGTTGTTAGTGATTTTTAAATGAAAATGGCTGAAAACTCATCCCTCTTATATACTACAAGAGTGGACATATATGATAAAAAATTATGGAGGTTGATACATATGGCAGAACGTATGGTAGCAAAACAAGCGCCACGCTTTGAAATGGACGCTGTTATGCCAAACAAAGAATTTGGTAAAGTAAGTCTTGAAGAAGTTATGAAACAGGACAAATGGACAGTACTTTTCTTCTATCCAATGGATTTCACTTTCGTATGTCCAACAGAAATTATCGCGCTTTCAGATCGTTATGATGAGTTCGAAGATTTAGATGCGGAAGTAATTGGTGTATCTACTGATACAATCCATACTCACTTAGCTTGGATTAACACTGACCGCACGAAAAACGGTTTAGGTGAATTAAAATACCCTCTAGCTGCCGATACGAACCATGTAGTATCTCGTGATTACGGTGTATTACTTGAAGAGGAAGGTATTGCACTTCGTGGTTTATTTATCATTAGTCCAGAAGGTGAATTAATGTACCAAGTTGTACATCATAACAACATCGGCCGTGAAGTTGATGAAGTAATTCGTGTTCTGCAAGCTCTTCAAACTGGTGGACTTTGCCCAGCAAATTGGAAACCAGGTCAAGAAACTTTAAACGTTTAATGATATAAAAATAAACAGGTCTAACAATATTTTGTTAGGCCTTTCTCTACATATAAGGAGGAAGATAAAATGAAATTACGTGAACCTATGCCCTCTTTAGAGGGGGCGACAACAATATTAAATGGAGACGTAGTACGCGAATCACTAATCGGTGAAAAGCCGACACTTGTTCATTTTTGGTCCGTTAGTTGCCATTTATGTAAAGAAGCGATGCCGGATATTAACAATTTCCGCGATGAATATAAAGAACAATTAAACGTTGTCGCGGTTCATATGCCGCGTTCAGAGGAAGATTTAGAGCTTGAACAAGTGGAAACAGTCGCAAAAGAGAATGGAATCACGCAAACTATTTTAGTAGATAATCAACATAAAGTTACAGATGCATTTGAGAATCAATATGTACCAGCATATTATGTGTTTGATAAAAATGGTGTACTTCGTCATTTCCAAGCAGGTGGAAGTGGGATGAAAATGCTAACAAAACGAGTAAATCGTGTGTTAGATGAAGCGAAACAAGAAGTGGAATAAAATCTGAATTTTTCTACTTACGCGTTAGGGGTAGTTTAGAAATGGAAGTTTCTTTTGATATGCGCAAAAACCTCCTTTTTCATTAGGAGGTTTTTGGTTTTTATCTCATATTAACGTGCAGTAAGCTCTTGCCTTAAGGTTTTGATAGATAGGGGGCAGACAACTACCTGCAAAAGTTTGACTCGTGAGGGCTTTCCATCAGTGAAGGATAAAGAATGTCCCTGCTAATGGAAGAGTTACTTTAAAAATAGTAGAAGAAATGAGAGATACGCCTATTGGTTGTTAGTTGAGAAATGAAAATTGTACTATAGGAAATAGAACTGTATGTTTTAGTTTACTTTTTATACGGAAAATGTGTAAAATCAATGTGATATATAGAAAAAAGGGTGGGGAATCAAGTGCAGATTGGCAGTGCAATCTTATGTTTCTTTTTATATGCATATGTTATAATTGCAGCGGTTTATTTCGGAATAAGTTTTTATGCATACCGTCTAACAAATAAACGCGATTATGAAGAAACATATAAATGGGTGAAAGGTTACTTATCACCAGTATTAGAAATCATGAATGGATTTGTTCTTTTTTTATTTATTGGCTTAATTGCTTTTTCAACAAGCTTAGTTGGAAATAAGACAACGTTATTTGTAATTGGCGTCATTATTTTTATGCTTTTAGGTATTCGAATAGGCAATGCTGTGTTTTGGAATGAAAGGAAAATTGACGGGTGGACAGGTATGCTGATTCCAAGTATGTTAGCAGCTATCGTTACGAATATAGAACATGAATATAATCAATTACATTTTTGGTTAATCATCGTATTAACAATTCTTTCGGTCTTGTATATAAGTACAGTATTTTTAACATATTGTGCAAATGAAAAAGGTGATTCTCATGGCCGCCGATTTTTTCGAAGTCGAGCGTTATTTTGGAGTGTTCCCACGATGTTGGTCATTGGAATCATTGCACTTGTTGTAAATGGATATAACTTCACAGGATGGAAAGTTTTTTTAGAAACTTGGTGGATTTTTATCATTTCATTTTGTGCATTTTTAGGAGCAACACATTATTTGTTTCATCAACATCATTATAAATGGGCGCTCTTATTTGCTTTTACACAACTCTTATTCGCTTTTTTTGGTCAAGAAACATTATTATTTGTGTTTCAAACGTTTAGTTCATTTGGAAATATTTTTGTATTTGGTATGCTCATTTGTATCATCGCATTTTATTTGCAGCAGTATTTCTATATACAAAAACAAAAATAATTATAGGTTAATTGCTATTCTTTGTAGTGAATATAAAGTATGCTACAATAAATATGGACAGGACTTGATGTTATTGGAGGAATTCATGTGAGTGAGAAAGAAAAAGAATTTGCTGTCATTGGACTTGGACGTTTTGGAGGCAGTATTTGTCGTGAATTGGCTCAATTAGGTATGGAAGTAATGGCTATTGACCTTGATGAAGATAAAATAAATGAATTTGCAAATATTGCTTCACATGCAGTGATTGCTGATTCAACAGATGAAATGGTGTTAAAAAGTCTCGGTATTCGTAATTTTGATCATGTTGTTGTTGCAATTGGTGATAATCTAAATGCAAGTATTTTAACGACACTTATTTTAAAGGAATTAGGCGTGAAAAATATTACGGTTAAGGCGCAAAATGATTATCATGAAAAAGTGTTAAGTAAAATTGGAGCTGACCATATTGTTCACCCAGAGAGAGATATGGGAAAACGAATTGCAAATAATATCGCTTCAAGTAACGTATTAGATTACTTAGAGCTTTCAGATGAGCATAGTATTGTAGAGATTATTGCTAATAAAAAGATTGATGGGCACTCTTTAATTGAACTAGATATTCGTGCGGAATTTGGATTAAACATTGTTGCAATTAAGCGAGGGAAGGAAGTTATTGTTTCTCCTCGAGCTACAGAAAATATCCAGGCCGGGGATATTTTAATTGTAATTGGTCATGATGATGATGTGAATCGTTTTAAACATTATTTACGATAGAATGAAATGAAAAAGGACAATGCCCAGGAGGCATTGTCCTTTTTTATATTTCCATAATGATTGGTAAAATCATTGGACGACGTTTTGTTTTTTCGTATAAGAATGGTGCCAATGTATCTGTAATCTCATTTTTAATTTCAGACCATTGTGTCGTTTTTCGCTCCATTACTTTTTCGAGATGTGTTGTAATTAAAGTTTGGGCATCATTGATTAAATCGCTACTCTCACGCATATAAACGAATCCTCGAGAGATAATATCAGGTCCTGCTGCTACTTTAAATTCTTTCATATCAATGCTAACGACTACGATAACAAGTCCTTCTTCAGAAAGAATACGACGGTCGCGAAGTACAATGTTACCAATATCACCAATACCGTTTCCATCAATATAAACAGAACCGGATGGGATTTTCCCAGCAACGTTCGCTTCATCTGAACGTAAAGCAAGAACATCACCATTGTCCATAATGAAGCAATTTTCTTCTGGAATACCACAATCGTTTGCCAATTTCATATGCATACGTTGCATGCGGAATTCACCATGAATTGGCATGAAATATTTAGGTTTAATAAGACGTAGCATTAGCTTTTGTTCTTCTTGTCCACCATGTCCACTTGTATGGATGTTTGAAAGTTTTCCATGAATCACATCAGCACCAGCACGGTATAACATATTAATCGTACGGCTTACGCTAACTGTATTCCCTGGAATTGGTGAAGAAGAGAAAACAACTGTATCGCCAGGAATAATTTGAATTTGACGGTGTGTTCCATTCGCGATACGGGAAAGTGCCGCCATTGGTTCTCCTTGACTACCTGTACATAAAATAACAACTTTGTTAGCTGGTAGTCGATTGATCTGAGACGATTCAATAAATGTATCTTTTGGACAGCGAATATAACCAAGATTGTGACCAATCTCAATAGCAGCTTCCATACTTCGGCCAAATACAGCCACTTTACGATTATTTTCAACAGCAGCTTCAACAACTTGCTGCAGGCGATGAATATTTGAAGCGAAGGTTGCAAATATAATACGACCTTCCACTTTGCGGAAAATATCCTGAATACTATCGCCAACACGGCGTTCAGACATTGTAAAATTAGGCACTTCACTATTCGTACTATCAGATAAGAGGCAAAGCACGCCGTCCTTACCGATTTCAGCCATTTTTGTTAAGTCTGCTGGTTCACCCACTGGTGTGAAATCAAATTTAAAGTCTCCTGTATGAACAATTTGTCCTTGCGGTGTTTTCACCACAACACCGTATGAATCTGGAATACTGTGTGTTGTGCGGAAGAACGATACAGATGTCTTTTTAAATTTGATGACATCATCTTCTTGGATTTCGTATAGTTTTGCTTTTCGAAGTAATCCGTGCTCTTCTAATTTGTTTTTAATTAAAGCAATTGCTAATTTACCGCCGTAAATTGGGATGTTCACTTGACGTAATAGGTAAGGGATGCCACCAATATGATCTTCATGACCATGAGTAATGAATAGACCCTTAATTTTATCTTCGTTTCGTACAAAATACGTGTAGTCAGGAATCACATAGTCGATTCCGAGAAGTTCGTCTTCTGGAAACTTAATTCCAGCATCAATTATAATAATTTCATCTTGAAATTGGACAGCGTATGTATTTTTGCCGATTTCACCGAGTCCACCAAGAGCGAAAACGGCTGCCTGATCATTTTTTAGGAATTTCATAAATTATACGATCTCCGTTAATGTTAAATCAGCATTTTGCTTTTCGTATTCAAGATGAGCGCCAGTAACAGATTGGACAAACTCAATATTATATGCGAACTTTTGTAATTTTGTACGAACGTCTTTTTGTGATTCAGCCTCTAAATATAAAACTTTTGTATTTTCACGTACTGGAACCTCAGTCATTTTTTCTTGATAGAATACTTTAAAAATCATTGGAAAAACCTCTCCTTGTCTATGTTTTGCATTATCTGTTACCTATTATAAAGCAAATAGTAATGATTTTCATGTTTTTTCGAATGAGAATGAAGAAAAAGCCCGAAATGGGCACGATTTAAGCCATAGTCTTTTTCTGGACTAAATTGTTTAAATACCGTTTTAGCTTTTTCTTCAGCTTCTTCAGCATGATTACTCCTTCCTTTCCTTATTTTCAAACATGCATACTTTTTATTTAATTGTAGTAACTCTTCATCTCTATATACTAGGAAATCATAGAAGATAAATGAGGGAATTACCGTCCGAATGTTTAGAGATTTGATTGGCTCATGCAGATGTAATCTTGTGTTATGTTTTTACTCTCACAGGCAGTATGCCCCCAGTTATGAATATAGTATGAGATAGATTAGAGAAGAAAATTCATTCAAACAAATATCAATATTCTTTTGATAGTATATGCATATTGTACGAATAAGGTTAGGAAGTGAACGCTTTCTTCACAGATGTTTAATATGTTATACTTTTTTTTAGGATTTGAAAAGAAATAGTCAAGGTAGGAATAGAGATAGGTTAGAAAGGATTTTAAGAATGAATGATAAAATCGTCTTTTTTGATATTGATGGAACATTACTAGACCATGATAAGAAAATTCCGCAATCTACAAGAGAAGCTGTACGTATGTTACAAGAAAAAGGAGTACATGTGGCAATTGCGACAGGGCGTGCGCCTTTCATGTTTGAAGATATTCGTAATGAGCTTAATATCCATAATTATGTGAGTTTTAATGGACAATATGTTGTATTTGAAGGTGAGGTTATATTTAAAAATCCACTACACCCTAATGCATTACATACATTTACAACATTTGCGAAGCAAGAGGGATACCCGCTCGTTTATTTAGATCATAAGGATATGAAAGCGAATGTAGAATATCATGATTATGTGAAAGAAGGTTTCGGAAGTCTGCAATTTGAACATCCATTATATGAACCAAGTTTCTACGAAAATCGTGATATTTATCAAACACTTCTTTTCTGTCAAGCTGGCGAAGAAGAAAAATTCATTTATGATTACCCAGATTTTCATTTTATTCGCTGGCATGCATATTCTATGGATATTATTCCAAACGGTGGTTCTAAAGCAAAAGGAATTGAAAAGTTCATTGAAAAATTAGGATTTAATCGTGAACAAGTATATGCTTTTGGAGATGGATTAAATGATTTGGAAATGATCGAAGCGGTGGGAACAGGTATTGTAATGGGAAACGGACATGAAGATTTGAAAAAACTTGCTAATTATGTGACGAAAGATGTGAGTGAAGATGGAATTCTTCACGGTTTACAGTGGGCACGTTTATTGTAAAAAAAGAGCATGAGAACCATTTCAGATAAAAAAAGCAGAAGCCGTAGCTTCTGCTTTTTTTATCTTTCGAATGGTTTTGCATCATCAGGGGATGCAAAAGGATTTTCTTGATTAATGTGGTCATAGAACATGACGCCGTTTAAATGATCAATTTCATGTTGAAATACAATCGCTGGTAAGCCTTTTAAACGTAATTTTACCTCTTCACCATCGATAGTAGTTGCTTTAACTGTAATTCGTGTATAACGCGGCACGTAGCCAGGTACTTCACGATCTACCGATAGACAACCTTCGCCTCCTGATAAATATGTACGTTCAACGGAGTGACTAATAATTTTGGGATTGAATAAAGCATAACTGTATAGTGTCTCATTTGCGTCCGTAACATGAACAGCAATCATTCTTTTTGAAATACCAATTTGTGGCGCTGCAATCCCGATTCCTGGACGTAAATTATATTTTTCAACCATTTCAGGGTTTTGACTGTTTATTACAAATTCAATCATTTCTTTAAGAGTACGCAAATCCTTTTCACTTGCTGGCAGAGGTACTTCTTCTGCTACTGCTCGTAGAACGGGATTTCCTTCACGAATTACATCGTTCATTGTAAGCATATGTGATCTCTCCTTTCTCCTTTAGTCTACCAAAGGACATCGAAAAAGTCATGGTAAAGAAAATCGTGTATATGTATGGGGGCTTTAATCAATCCTTTTTATTAAAGGATTGAAAAAGAAAAGACGGCAGAGCCGCCTGTTTCTTTCAATAGTTGTTTTGTTTTACATTAACGAATGCAAGCAGCACCAACGATAATTAAAAGGATAAACAATACAACGATTAAGGCAAAGCCGCGTCCGGATCCTCCGCAAGAACCTCCATAGCCATAGGAAGGATATGAACAAGTTGGATAGCAATATGTGTATCCGTACATGAGATGACCTCCTTTATCATTTCCCGCTAATACTGCGGTTATCATAATGTATGGAAAAGTGATTGGGAGTGTGTAGGCATTTTCCTAGAAAAGGAAGAAGTGATTGCATATTTTTGTTACAAAGAGAGAAAAACTAAGGAGAATTAATCGTTTACAGATTATTCTACGATGAAAAGAGGGTTAAAAAGGGAATAATATAACAGTAGGTTATCGCTTACTAATACAGATGTAAAAATGAAAACAACTACGTATAGTGGAAACCTCAATGTTAGTCATAAAAAAAACGTAACCAAAGTAATTGACATCGTGATTAGAATAGTTGTAAACTAAAAAACGTGATCAAGATTGTATTAATATGTTTCTGAAAAAACATTAGTACAGATTGTTAGGTACACAAAATTATTCTCAACCGGCAAGGTTTCCTGTCGGTTTACATGGTTGCGTTTTCTTTCTAGCTGATTGCTAGTGAAAGCGTTTCAGAATATGGTTCAAGAGAGGAAGAGGTGAACGGAATGGGTACTAAAACAAAAAAGACCCTATTTAATGTTGATGAGCAAATGAAAGCTATCGCAGCTCAATTTGAAACATTACAAATTTTAAATGAAAAAGGCGAAGTTGTGAATGAAGCAGCAATGCCTGAATTAACTGATGATCAATTAAAAGAATTAATGCGCCGTATGGTGTATACTCGCGTACTAGATCAACGTTCTATTTCTTTAAACCGTCAAGGACGTTTAGGTTTCTACGCACCAACAGCTGGACAAGAAGCTTCTCAATTAGCAAGTCATTTCGCACTTGAAGCAGAAGATTTCATCTTACCAGGATATCGTGACGTTCCACAATTAGTATGGCATGGTTTACCATTATACCAAGCATTCTTATTCTCTCGTGGACACTTCATGGGTAACCAAATGCCTGAAAATGTAAATGCACTTGCTCCACAAATCATCATCGGTGCGCAAATCATCCAAACTGCTGGTGTTGCGTTAGGTATGAAATTACGTGGTAAAAAATCTGTTGCAATTACTTACACTGGTGACGGTGGTGCTTCTCAAGGTGACTTCTACGAAGGTATGAACTTTGCGGGTGCATTCAAAGCTCCAGCAATCTTCGTTGTTCAAAACAACCGTTATGCAATCTCTACTCCAGTAGAAAAGCAATCTGCAGCTAAAACTGTAGCACAAAAAGCAGTAGCAGCAGGTATTTATGGAATTCAAGTAGACGGTATGGATCCATTAGCTGTATACGCAGCAACTGCTTTTGCTCGTGAGCGCGCAGTAAACGGTGAAGGTCCTACTTTAATCGAGACTTTAACATTCCGTTATGGTCCACATACAATGGCTGGTGATGACCCAACTCGTTACCGTACAAAAGATATCGAAAACGAATGGGAACAAAAAGATCCAATCGTACGCTTCCGTGCATTCTTAGAAAACAAAGGCCTATGGTCTCAAGAAGTAGAAGAGAAAGTAATCGAAGAAGCAAAAGAAGATATCAAACAAGCAATTGCTAAGGCTGACCAAGCTCCAAAACAAAAAGTAACTGATTTAATGGAAATCATGTACGAAAAAATGCCTTACAACTTAGCTGAACAATATGAAATTTATAAAGAAAAGGAGTCGAAGTAAGCCATGGCTCAAATGACAATGATTCAAGCAATCACTGATGCTTTACGTGTTGAAATGAAAAATGATCCTAACGTACTTGTATTTGGTGAAGACGTTGGTGTAAACGGCGGAGTATTCCGTGCTACTGAAGGTTTACAAGCTGAATTCGGTGAAGACCGTGTAATGGATACTCCACTTGCAGAGTCTGGTATTGGTGGACTTGCAGTTGGACTTGCACTTGAAGGATTCCGTCCAGTTCCAGAAATCCAATTCTTCGGTTTCGTTTATGAAGTAATGGATTCAATTTCTGGTCAATTAGCTCGTATGCGTTATCGTTCTGGTGGACGTTGGACTGCTCCAGTAACAGTTCGTTCTCCATTCGGTGGTGGCGTTCATACTCCTGAACTACATGCTGATAGCTTAGAAGGATTAGTGGCTCAACAACCTGGTCTAAAAGTTGTTATTCCATCTACTCCATACGATGCAAAAGGTCTTTTAATCTCTGCGATTCGTGACAACGATCCAGTTATCTACTTAGAGCATATGAAATTGTACCGTTCATTCCGTCAAGATGTACCAGAAGGCGAATACACAATTGATTTAGGGAAAGCTGATATCAAACGCGAAGGTACAGATGTATCTGTTATCGCTTATGGTGCTATGGTTCATGCTGCATTAAAAGCTGCTGAAGAACTTGAAAAAGAAGGTATCTCTTTAGAGGTTGTTGACTTACGTACAGTTCAACCATTAGATATCGAAACAATCATCGCTTCTGTTGAAAAAACAGGCCGCGTAGTTGTAGTTCAAGAAGCTCAAAAACAAGCTGGTATTGCAGCTAACGTTGTAGCGGAAATTAACGACCGTGCAATCTTAAACTTAGAAGCTCCAGTTGTACGTGTTGCAGCTGCTGATACAGTATTCCCATTCTCTCAAGCTGAGAGCGTATGGTTACCAAACCATAAAGATATTGTTGAAGCTGTTAACAAAGTAATGAACTTCTAATTTTAGTTTTTCATGTGCAAAAGAAATCAGCACATGCTGATTTCTTTTGTGCTTATTCCATAATAATGATATGAATCAGGGGGCTGAATTCCGTGGCATTTGAATTTAAACTACCAGATATCGGCGAAGGTATCCACGAAGGTGAAATCGTTAAATGGTTTATTAAACCAGGCGATGAAGTAAACGAAGACGATGTACTTCTTGAAGTACAAAATGATAAAGCAGTTGTAGAGATTCCTTCTCCTGTTAAAGGTAAAGTACTTGAAGTACTTGTAGAAGAAGGTACAGTTGCAGTAGTAGGAGATACTTTAATTAAGTTTGACGCTCCTGGATACGAAAACCTTAAATTTAAAGGTGACGACCATGACGATGCTCCAAAAGCTGAAGAAGTGAAAGAAGAAGCTCCAGCAGCGGCAGCAACTCCAGCAGCAACTGAAGAAGTGGTAAATGAGCGCGTAATCGCTATGCCATCTGTACGTAAATACGCTCGTGAAAAAGGTGTAGACATTCATAAGGTAGCTGGCTCTGGTAAAAATGGCCGCGTTGTAAAAGCTGATATCGATGCATTTGCAAATGGCGGACAAGCAGTAGCAGCAACTGAAGCTCCAGCAGCAGTAGAAGCTACTCCAGCAGCGAAAGAAGAAGCACCAAAAGCACAACCAATCCCAGCTGGTGAATACCCAGAAACTCGTGAGAAAATGAGTGGTATCCGTAAAGCTATTGCGAAAGCAATGGTTAACTCTAAACATACAGCTCCTCACGTAACATTAATGGACGAAGTAGATGTAACAGAACTTGTTGCTCACCGTAAGAAGTTCAAAGCAGTAGCAGCTGATAAAGGTATTAAATTAACTTACCTTCCATATGTTGTAAAAGCTTTAACATCTGCATTACGTGAATTCCCAATGCTGAACACTTCTTTAGATGATGCATCTTCAGAAATCGTTCATAAACATTACTTCAACATCGGTATCGCAGCTGATACAGACAAAGGTCTATTAGTACCAGTTGTTAAAGATACAGATCGTAAATCAATCTTCACTATTTCTAACGAGATCAATGATCTTGCTGGTAAAGCACGTGAAGGTCGCTTAGCTCCAGCTGAAATGAAAGGTGCTTCTTGCACAATTACAAACATTGGTTCTGCAGGTGGACAATGGTTCACTCCAGTTATCAACCACCCAGAAGTAGCAATCCTTGGTATCGGCCGCATTGCTGAGAAACCAGTTGTGAAAAACGGTGAAATCGTTGCAGCTCCAGTATTAGCATTATCTCTAAGCTTTGACCATCGTTTAATTGACGGCGCAACTGCTCAAAAAGCATTAAACCAAATTAAACGTCTATTGAATGACCCACAATTATTAGTAATGGAGGCGTAATAACAATGGTAGTAGGAGATTTCCCAATTGAATTAGATACAGTCGTTGTTGGTGCAGGTCCTGGTGGATACGTTGCGGCAATTCGTGCAGCACAATTAGGTCAAAAGGTAGCAATTATTGAAAAAGCTAACCTTGGTGGCGTATGCTTAAACGTTGGATGTATTCCTTCAAAAGCGTTAATCAATGCAGGTCATCGTTATGAGAATGCAATGCATTCTGATGACATGGGTATCACTGCAGAGAACGTAAAAGTTGACTTTACAAAAGTTCAAGAATGGAAAAACGGCGTAGTTAAGAAATTAACTGGCGGTGTTGAAGGCCTTCTTAAAGGTAACAAAGTTGAAATCATTCGCGGTGAAGCTTACTTCGTAGATGCTAACACATTACGCGTAATGACTGACGATGCAGCTCAAACTTATACGTTTAAAAATGCTGTTCTTGCAACTGGTTCTACACCAATCGAAATTCCTGGATTCAAATACTCTAAACGTGTTATCAACTCTACGGGTGCATTAAGCTTACCTGAAATTCCTAAAAAACTTGTTGTAATCGGCGGCGGTTATATCGGTATGGAATTAGGAACTGCATATGCTAACTTCGGTACAGAAGTTACTGTAGTAGAAGCTGGCGATGAAATCTTAGCTGGTTTCGAAAAAGCAATGAGCTCTGTTGTTAAGCGTGCTCTTCAGAAAAAAGGCAACGTAAACATCCATACAAAAGCTATGGCTAAAGGCGTTGAAGAAACAGAAAACGGCGTAACAGTTAGCTTCGAAGTTAAAGGCGAAGTACAAACTGTAGAAGCTGATTATGTATTAGTAACTGTAGGTCGTCGTCCAAATACGCAAGAAATCGGTCTTGAGCAAGTTGGAGTTAAAATGACTGACCGTGGCATCATCGAAATCGATGAGCAATGCCGTACAAACGTACCAAACATCTATGCAATCGGTGATATCGTTCCTGGACCACCATTAGCTCACAAAGCTTCTTACGAAGGTAAAGTAGCTGTTGAAGCGATTAGTGGCCATGCATCAGCAATCGATTACATCGGAATTCCAGCAGTATGCTTCACTGATCCAGAATTAGCATCTGTTGGTTACACTAAGAAACAAGCTGAAGAAGCTGGAATGAGTGTAGCTGTATCTAAGTTCCCATTCGCTGCAAACGGTCGTGCTTTATCATTAAACAGCATAGACGGTTTCTTACAACTTGTAACACGTAAAGAAGATGGTCTTCTTGTAGGTGCACAAGTTGCAGGTGCAGGTGCTTCTGATATTATCTCTGAGATTGGTTTAGCTATCGAAGCTGGAATGACAGCAGAAGATATCGCTCAAACAATCCACGCTCACCCAACATTAGGTGAAATCACAATGGAAGCAGCAGAAGTTGCTCTTGGAATGCCAATTCACATTGTAAAATAATAAGAACAAGCAAAATAACCCGCCTCTTATCTGTTCAGAGGCGGGTTATTTTCTATTTAATAAAATCTATCTATAAATACTTTAGAAGAGCTTACAGGGTCATTATGTGTATTTGTCGAATGGATATGTAATACTATATATCAAAAATGGGAATGCACGTTAATAGAAATAAACTGGACACAAATCCATTACATCTTTTTGTATTATGTAATGGATTTGTGTCCAGTACCATATCTTATTATAAAATAGAGCATGTCAAAGGAGACGGTTCCATGAAAATCATCCATGTTATATTTTACCATTTCCTTTTATGGAGTGGATTTTCTATTGTGTTATTCTTATCGAATGGTGATAAGCTTCATTATAAAGTGATGCTTTTTTTCGTGTTTCTTTACTTAGCATATGTAATTGCTTATGTTGTTCTTAGTGTAAGAAAGCAAGCGCTATTTCTTACTTGTGCAAATAGTATGTTCTTTTTAATAATATCTTGCTTTTTTAGAAATTAGCGTTTATAAAAGTACATTGTTCTCCCATTAAATAACCTTAATTCACCCTCTAGTTTCTTTGCTAAAAAACGGCAGAATTCATTTGCTTTTCCTTTATCCCCAAATGTGGCAGTAGAAGGCAAGGAGATTTGAACGAAAGCTTGCTCGTTTTCTGTTCCAACCCCCACATAAATAGAATTATATCGATCGTGACTAGATTTTAGTTCAAGTGTAGTCTCTGATGTATTAAGTATCTCATATGGAAATGCCACGTTAGTATATGCATAGCTAACTTGTGCACCAGTTTGGGAAGTAATTGTTTGATAATAATGAAAAAGTTGTTTTACATCTTCTAATGTGACAGCTTGTTGCTTAGATTTAGGTACAAGTTTAATAAATGCATGTTGCATAAAGAAATTCCTCCTGACGTAATATATATAGCTATTTTAACACTGTTGTAAATTTTTTGACAATTAAAAAGGAATCCTTACTCATTCTGTTTAATATATACAAGTAGAAAGTGCTGTGAAGAACGGAGGGAGTAAATGTTTGAAAAATTGTATGATGAACATGAAAGTGTGAAGGTACGATTTTTAGGATTTATGACACATGAAAACCGTTATGATTTTGGGGTTATTTATACAAATATGTTTTTTGGGAAACCTCTTGTTGTTTGCATGCAGACAGGGAGAGCGACTCTACTAGGTCAAGACGATGTAGATAATGTTCAACATTTACAGCAAGTCTTTAAATTACAATCGGAGGAAGAAGCGGATGATCTAGCACAGTTTTTTAAATTTCTTGTACCGCCAACGTCCTTACATGCTGAATATGAAGAATAAATAAATGGAAACAGTCGTACTTATTAAGATATGACTGTTTTTTTTGTTATTGTCGCATACTAATATAAAATAAAATTTTTAATGTGTTATACTAAAAACCTATTGACGGAAAAAGTATAACATATTAAAATAAAGACAGAAAGTTAAGCGGTTACAAAAGTTTTTGGGATTATAAACTTAGGGGGAAATAGAAAATGGGAACAATCGTATGTCAAGATTGTGAAAGTACAATTGCACACTTCGAGGATGAGAAAGTAACAGTACTTTACGGGAAATGTGGATCTTGCGGATGTGATCACAAGGAACATACAAAAGCCCAATAATATATAGGAATCTTGCTACTGAAAAAGTTTTTAGGACCATAAACTTAGGGGGAAATGAAAAATGGGAACAATCGTATGTCAAGTTTGCGAAGAAACAATTGCACACTTTGAAGATGAAAAGACAACAGTACTTTACGGAAAATGTGGATCTCATTGCGAATGTGGTCACAAAGAGCATACAAAAGCCCAATAATAAAAAACGCCTGCATATTTGCAGGCGTTTTTTAATAAATTGTAGTTGTGTGACCAATGGTTGCAACAATTGCATCATCTCGAATGGGAATGAATTTGAAGGTGGTTTGTAGAGTATTAGTAGAAGCATGTTGGCTCATAAGGCGGCTATCTATGCGGGTAATAAGATCTGTTAAATATGCTGAGATAAAGGCATAGGGAATCCTTCGTTCATTTAATAAATAAATGATTTGTTCTTTTGTTTGTACTCCTACACCGTGTCCATAAAAAAAGAAATTACCTAAATAAAAGGCATTCTCTCCTTGCCACTCAACTGAAGCTGGACTTACTTGTGGATTTTTAAAGTAAACAAGATCGCCAGGAACGATATCCCCACCGGTTTTTGTCACCAGTTTTAAATCTCGATCATAATCCCATGTATATAGTAGAAGGTTTGCGAATAAGCGATTAAAAGTTTGCTCATCATATAGAGCTAAAAGTGCTTTGTAAAAAATAATAATCATCGCTGTTGCACATTCTGTTCCGTACTTTTTTCCATTTTTAAAAATATCTCTTATCGCGACGGAGGGTAGTACATTTGGAAGCAGTTGAAACCCTCCTAGTGGTGTCCTTTTCCAAAATTCATGATTACAATAGGATTGTTGGAATGTACGGAACTGAAGCCCACTTTGAAAGAGCTCTAAGGCAGATGTAATGATATGGACTCGTAAATTCAGATCAAAACTAAGTTCGCCAACTGTTTGGAATGCATATACTTCTTGATTTCCAGCCATGATGGCTAAGATTTGTTGTTTTTCAGTAGCGAACGGTTCATTTTCACTCGTGATATAAGGATGTACAATGGAACGACCAATCACAATCATAACTGTATCCCCACCTATACGTTACATTCTTTAGTATGGTATGAGTAAAAGGAGAAATGGTGAAAAAAAAGCCTATCAAATGATAGGCTTATATTCTTTAATAACGCGTAATGTTTGTAATGTCATGTCTTCGGGACCTTGAACTGGTAGACCTGCTTCTAAATTTTTATGAATGTAGTCTAAGTTTTCTTGTGTAATAATTTCACCTGGAGTAAAGATTGGAATCCCTGGTGGATAAACCATTACAAAATCAGCTATAATGCGACCAGCAGCATTTTCAAACGGGATGACCTCTGTCTCTGAATAAAAAGCATCTCGAGGAGAGAGGGCAAGTACAGGGATTTCTGGAATTTCAACTTGTACTTGAACACCTTTGTCAGCTCTATCTTTAAATGTTGTTGCTAGTTCTTGTAAGGCTTTAATAAGAATGTTTGTCTCATCTTCTGTATCGCCTAATGTAACAAGGCATAAGATGCTATATAAGTCTGAGAGTTCAACTTCAATGTTATAACGCTCTCTTAACCATAACTCTGCCTCATGACCTGTAATTCCTAAGTCTTTTACAGATATAATTAGCTTTGTTGGGTCATAGTTAAATGTAGCATCTGTACCTAACATATCTTTTCCAGGACAATAAAGATGTTCAATATTATTTATGGCGTTACGAACCTGCTCAGCTAACTGTATTGTCTTTGATATTAATGCCTTTCCTTCAGTTGCAAGTCGTTTCCTTGCAACATCAAGGGAAGCAAGCAAAATGTAAGAAGTCGATGTTGTTGTAAGCATACTAATAATGGATTGGACATGTTTTACATTCACAAGGCCCTCTTTTACATTTAGAATAGAGCTTTGTGTTAACGAACCGCCGAGCTTATGCACACTTGTCGCTGCCATATCTGCACCAGCTTGCATAGCTGACATTGGTAATTCGTCATGGAAATGAATATGAACACCATGAGCTTCATCAACTAATACAGGTATTTCGTAGGAGTGAGCTAATTCTACAATTTGCTGTAGGTCTGCAGCGAACCCAAAGTATGTTGGATTAATAACGAGTAATCCTTTTGCATCTGCATGTTCTTCGAGTGCTTTTTTTACAGATTGAATTGTAATTCCGTGTGAAATACCGAGCTTGGGATCAATTTCAGGATGAATGAAAATTGGTTTTGCTCCTGAGAAAATAATGGCTGACATTACAGATTTATGAACGTTTCGTGGTACAAGAATTTTATCCCCTGGGCCACAAACACTCATCACCATTGTCATAATCGCACCGCTTGTACCTTGAACGGAAAAGAAAGTATGATCTGCACCAAACGCAGTAGCGGCTAAATCTTGGGCCTCTTTAATCATACCCTTCGGATGATGTAAATCATCGAGCGGTGCGATATTAATTAAATCAATTGCTAATGCATTATGCCCAATAAATTCGCGAAACGTAGGATCCATTCCTTGTCCTTTTTTATGACCTGGGATATGGAATTGAATTGGATTTCGCTTACTGTGCTCTACTAAAGCGGTAAACAATGGTGTTTTGTATTGGGACAATCTATACACCCCTTCTTCTTAGTAATATTTATTATAGAGTTGTTTTATGTGTATCTTGTTCAATAAGAAAGTTATCTCCCCTTGTATAGTTATATAACCGTCTAGAAGAACTTGATTTGTTTACTTACCATTCAAAAGTTTTTTCATGGAAGCTTCACTTTATTTTCAATAAAACAAAAGCATTATATCACCAATGATTATATATGTATAGGGAAAATTATTATTTTTATTATATGCATAATTAGTAGTAAGTTTATCCCATTGTGTGTGAGTAATAAACGCTCATCTTAAGGTTTAAAGAAAGTGAGAAGACACGTTGGAGTCTCAGCAATAGAAGTTTTGGTTTATCCTGCTCGTAGTCAATCATATCTTTACAGCGGAATTTAGCGGAAGTAAAGGAGTTGGGTAAGGGGAAATAATACTTAAAGTTACATTTTTAGGTGGCTGAAGAGTTATATTTTTATTACTCTGCTATTTTCAATCTGGCGGGAGATAATTCCATCATAAAAGGGAAATAGTGTATAATGCAAAGTGACCATAGTGAAGAAGGATGGAATTTTTATTTTAAGATAGCACAATGGTAAGGATAAAAATGAATGAGGTGTATATATGGAATATCAATACCCACTTGATTATGACTGGTCAAATGATGAGATGATTGCAATCGTGACATTCTATGAGGCCATTGAAAAGGCATATGAGAAAGGTATCGTAAGAGAAGAACTGATGGGACTATATCGTCGCTTTAAAGAAATTGTACCATCGAAAGCGGAAGAGAAGAAAATTGATAAAGAGTTTCAAGAGGTAAGTGGTTACTCAATATATCGGGTAATTCAAAGAGCAAAAGAAGTAGAAGAACAAAAGATTGTAAAAATGTAAAAAGATTTTGAAAAATAAAACACACAGTGCTATAATGGGATAACAACTTAAAACGGACAATATTTATATTGTCCGTTTTCTACTATCGATTGCAAATTTTATATAAAGGAAGGAGTGAGTGCATAGTAGTTTCAACCTTCGCAAGAAATTGTTCATCAGTAAGTGTTGAAAATTCTTCTGGTGTGATGTGAATACCAACTAGTAACTCGGCTTTTTTTATAGTTGCTAAGCGTTCAATCATTTTTTGTAAATCAGTTATTTCAAGTGAGTTATGTAGTTTTACAGCTGGTTTAGTATGGTCAATGGACCAAACGAA
Organism: Bacillus sp. TL12; assembly: GCF_022625245.1. Taxonomy (NCBI): domain Bacteria; kingdom Bacillati; phylum Bacillota; class Bacilli; order Caryophanales; family Bacillaceae; genus Bacillus; species Bacillus sp. TL12. The sequence goes on from NZ_JAJJBY010000005.1 coordinate 61,910, forward strand.
GTCATTTGGTATACTTGTTTTTAAATCATTTAAATGTTCTAAGAAGGCATGAGCCGCTTCCACTTTTTGTGGACACTCATAGATTAAACCAAAGTATATGAAAGCATGGGTACCCCATAAACCGATTTGAAAGTGTGGCAGCATTTTATATCCGCGTTTATTTGTTGAAAAAGCAACCCAAGTATCGTTTGGTGGATTGACTTTACGTCGTGCATGTTTTGCAACATGATAGAAAAAAGTTTCCTCAGTTTGTTCTGATAAATAATGAGAAAATTGCTCGCCTAGAGCTTCTAATTTAGGATGAATATTCGTTTTAATAGCATTCATTCGTTCTTCGAGACCATCAACTGCAAAGACAGCAAAGTCAGTTGATTTAAATGTTTGTAATGTCATGATAGTTCCTCCAACTCCTAGTTTGTTTTTAATTTTAGCATAGCTTGTACGATTGATAAAAAAAACAGTACAAAAAAATTTCAGTAAAAAAATATAATTTTGTTGCATAGATGATTTATCCAACATAATATAGTATAAAACAAAAAATCAGAAAATTAAGTTAATTCTAGTCCGAGGGCAGACGAATATTGGGAGGAGGCAATAAAAATGAGACAGGTAATTAACGCGTTAAAGAGAACAGATGCTGAAAAAAGAATTCCGGTGCTAAGATTGGAGTTAGATTATGAATTAGCAACGCTATATGATGCAATGATGGAAAATGATAACCAGAAAAAAGAAGAGTGCGTGCAAAAATTAGAAGTGCTAAGACTTGAAATGATCCGTTTAGAGGCGTAATAATAGTATATGTATAAAAATTAAGTTGGTGCGAACCTTATAAAGGGTTCGTTTTTTCTGTGAACAGTATAGATCGGAGTGTTTAAACATGCAAGAGGTATGGAAAGAAATCGATACAAATGCGAAGCGGTGGATTCGAGAAGCTGGTGAGCGTTTAATGGCATCATTGCAAAAGACACTTACCATAGAGACGAAATCAAGTGCAGCTGATTTAGTAACGAATATGGATCGAGAAATAGAGCAGTTTTTGATTGGAGAAATTAAACAAACATTTCCAAATCATTATATTTTAGGTGAGGAAGGATATGGGGATGAAGTAGCTTCTTCTGAAGGAGTTGTTTGGCTAATTGATCCAATCGATGGCACGATGAATTTTGTGCATCAAAAAAGAAATTTTGCAATTTCAATCGGCATTTATGAGAACGGTATCGGAAGAATAGGCCTTATCTATGATCCAGTTCACGATGAGCTTTATCATGCTGTAAAAGGAGAAGGAGCTTTTTGTAACGGTGTATCCATTCCTTCTTTAGAGGAGAGTGCCATAGAGAATGGAATAATTGCTTTAAATGCAACTTGGCTCACTGATAATCCATTACTTAATATGGAGAAAATGATGCAACTTGTAAAATTGGCAAGGGGAACACGTTCATACGGATGTGCAGCATTAGAAATGGTTTATGTTGCAACGGGAAGACTAGATGCCTACGTGACACCTCGATTATCTCCATGGGATTTTGGCGGGGGAATGATTATTGTAGAAGAAGTCGGTGGTAAGGTAACGACATTCGCCGGCACGATGCTTTCTATTGTTGAGAAGAGCAGTGTGTTAGTTGCAAAACCTGGAGTGTATGAAGAGTTATTACCATATGTATCACAGTAACAAAAAAGTAAGAGGCTCAAGACGTAGCTTCTTACTTTTTTATGTCACTGTGATTTGCGCATTTTGCGTTTTGTTATAAATCCATATCCGACTGTAACAAATGTACCAATAATGCAAATAATAATACCAATGGGACTATTTTCAGCAATCATAATGCCTATGCCAATTAAGAAAATAACACCGATGATAGCGGTTAATAAAAAGCGATATTGAATGTGTTCCATTTCTTCACCCTCCAATTTCATTTTACTTTCACAAAAGTAAGAATACAACTATATTTTCATTCTTGATTTTATTTTGATTGCCATTGTATCCCCTTCGCTCTTATAATAGAGAAGGATTAAAAAGACACTAGGAGTTGGACATGTTGAAAAAACGACAAGATTTACGCAATATAGCAATTATTGCCCACGTTGACCATGGTAAAACAACACTTGTTGACCAATTATTACGTCAAGCGGGGACGTTCCGTGCAAATGAGCATGTAGAAGAGCGTGCAATGGATTCGAACGATTTAGAAAGAGAACGCGGTATTACTATTTTAGCAAAAAATACAGCGATCCATTATGAAGATAAACGAATTAACATTTTAGATACACCAGGACACGCTGACTTCGGTGGTGAAGTAGAGCGTATCATGAAAATGGTTGATGGTGTTTTACTTGTTGTTGATGCATATGAAGGTTGTATGCCACAAACACGATTTGTTTTAAAGAAAGCTCTTGAGCAAAACTTAACTCCAATCGTTGTAGTAAACAAAATTGACCGTGACTTTGCTCGCCCGGATGAAGTAGTTGATGAAGTAATCGACTTATTCATTGAGCTTGGTGCAAACGAAGATCAGTTAGAGTTCCCAGTTGTATTCGCATCAGCAATGAACGGAACAGCAAGCTTAGATTCAAACCCAGCAAATCAAGAAGAGAATATGAAATCATTGTTTGACACAATTATTGAACATATTCCGGCACCAATTGATAATAGCGAAGAGCCACTTCAATTCCAAGTAGCACTTCTTGATTATAACGACTACGTTGGTCGTATTGGAGTTGGTCGTGTATTCCGCGGTACAATGAAAGTCGGACAACAAGTTGCATTAATGAAAGTTGACGGAAGTGTAAAACAATTCCGTGTAACGAAATTGTTTGGTTACATGGGCTTAAAACGTCAAGAAATTGAAGAAGCAAAAGCTGGAGATCTAGTAGCTGTTTCAGGTATGGAAGACATTAACGTTGGTGAAACAGTATGTCCAGTTGAACATCAAGATGCTTTACCATTATTACGTATCGATGAGCCAACATTACAAATGACGTTCCTTGTAAATAACAGCCCATTTGCAGGTCGTGAAGGTAAATACATTACATCTCGTAAAATTGAAGAGCGTCTTCGTTCACAATTAGAAACAGATGTGAGTTTACGTGTAGATAATACAGAATCTCCTGATGCATGGATTGTATCTGGACGTGGAGAGTTACATTTATCTATCTTAATTGAAAACATGCGTCGTGAAGGATATGAATTACAGGTATCTAAACCAGAAGTAATCATTAAAGAGGTTGACGGCGTAAGATGTGAGCCAGTAGAACGTGTACAAATTGATGTACCAGAAGAATATACTGGTTCTATTATGGAATCAATGGGTGCACGTAAAGGTGAAATGTTAGATATGGTCAATAATGGAAACGGCCAAGTTCGTCTTACATTTATGGTGCCAGCACGTGGATTAATTGGTTACACAACAGAATTCCTAACATTGACTCGTGGTTATGGTATTTTAAACCATACATTCGATTGCTACCAACCAGTACATGCTGGACAAGTTGGTGGACGTCGCCAAGGTGTTCTTGTTTCACTTGAAACAGGAAAAGCATCACAATATGGTATTATGCAAGTTGAAGATCGCGGTGTAATCTTCGTTGAACCAGGTACAGAAGTATATGCTGGTATGATTGTTGGGGAACATACACGTGAGAATGATTTAACAGTTAACGTTGTAAAAATGAAACAACAAACTAACATTCGTTCTGCAACAAAAGACCAAACATCAACAATGAAAAAACCACGCATTATGACTTTAGAAGAGTCATTAGAATACTTAAATGATGATGAATACTGTGAAGTAACACCAGAATCGATTCGTCTTCGTAAAAAGATTCTTGATAAGAGTGAACGCGAAAGAGCTGCTAAGAAAAAGAAATCTGTAGAAGCATAAAAAATGAGGAAGCTGCCTTTTTATGAAAAGGCAGCTTTTTTTATTTAAATATTTTTAGAAAATTTCTTCATTTATCTAGACAGTATTTTTTCTGCAAGGTACTCTTATAGTAGGTAACATAGAGTCTGAAAATGGAGATAAGGCATTACTAGTTAGTGAAAAGTGTTCATAGGGATTTTTTTAGATAGGGGGGAAGTGTAATGATAGAGAGAATGTCATTTTTTGCAAAGTTATACAATGTAGAAACGAATCCAGAAATAGGTATGTGGCTACTTTATGGTACGATGATTATTTTGAGTGTGCTTGTATATAATTTAGGTTTTGCAAGGAAGTTATCGTTATTACAAAATGTTGTGATCTATGTGGTATTAGCGATTGGGTGTACGGTTCTAACTTTTTTTGCGGTATTTTTACCAGTGGGAGAAGGTCTTGTTGTGGCGGCAGCTGTGCTTGGTATTTATAGATTGCGCTTACATCAAGCGCGGAAACAGAGAGTGAATTAGGGAGGGGATGTTTCATGCGCTCTGTACAAGATACATTATATAATTGGTTAACGATTAAAACAGTTGCGGAAGCACGTCCGCATGATGAAGCTGCACAAGAAACTTATATACTGTTCCATAGTATGTTACATGAAGATCATCAATTAAGAGAGGTAACGGTAGAAAAGAAAGAAGATATGTATTTGGTTACGTATGAACAAGAAGGGGAAAAGCATTCTACAAGATTTCCAGTAGAGCTTATAGATTGTTTCTTAGATCAAATGAAACGAGAGCCGGAGAAATATAAATAAGTCCTCATCTGAATGATTAAGGACTTATTTGGCAGTTTACCACTCATCTTCTATTGTTTTATCACGATATAAGTGGAATTTTCCGGTTGCATGGCGTTCCATTGTACGTTCTGCAATACGTTCTGTGCATTCCATGCACATATATGTATGAATAGGACGGTTACGAAGCCTTTTGGCCATAGGATTTTCGTCATCTAACTCTTCTTTTTTATCACAAAGCATGCATTTGACTCTCATTTCGTCACCTCAATACAAATTCTATCGATATAAGTATATCATGTAAATTTGATATTTTTGAACTATAGGGGGAAAAAATAATATTTTTGCAATTCAAAAAAATAAGTTATTATTAGGGTAAAGAAAAATTTGGAGGTGGAAATATGGCAAATGTAGTAGAACCTACATTGACAGATTCTTTAGTTCAATCTTTACGGGAAGGGCATATCATTACAATTGCAACGATTGATTTTGAAAAGACTATTCCAAATGTAAGTGCTATTTCATGGGTATATGCAATGAATAAGACAAGCATACGATTTGCAGTTGATCAACGCTCTCGCATTGTGGAAAATTTACGCCATCAGCCAGGGCTTGTACTTACTGTGATGGCAAATGAATCTGTATTTTCCATTAGCGGTGAAGCAAAGATTTTAAAGGAGAGATTGGAAGGTATTCCGCTTAAGTTAACTGTAGTAGAAGTATCTGTTCAAGAAGTGCGTGATGTTATGTTTTATGGAGCAAAGCTTACTTCGGAACCAACATATGAAAAAACATATGATCTTCGTGCTGCTGAAAAACTTGATAATCAAGTTTTGACAGCAATGAAAGAATTATAGAAATGGATGAACGCGAGGAGTTTCATCCTTTTTTATTCTTTCAGCCAAAGTAAATAGCTGAACTTTGTTACATGTTAGAATATAAATTTTGCAGAAAGAATACGATACCTAGTAATAAATATGAAAAAATGACGAAGAAAAGTTTTAATTTCTATGAATTTCGATTCTACCTCGTTAATACATTACATATAATTATAACAATGGTTCGTCCATATCACGATCATGGATGAAACCCTTGTTCTACAAATTTAAAAGTGGAGTCAGGGGGTAACAGGTTGGATAAAATTTATGTGTTAGATACGAATGTACTTTTGCAGGATCCTTTATCTATTTTTTCTTTTGAAACAAATGAGGTAGTGATTCCAGCAGTTGTATTAGAAGAGGTTGATTCGAAAAAACGCTACATGGATGAAGTTGGACGAAATGCTCGTTATGTATCTAAGTTGATAGATAAATTTCGCGAATTAGGAAAATTGCATGAGAGTATACCTCTTGAAAATGGAGGGACATTTCGTATTGAATTAAACCATCGCTCATTTGTTCAACTGCAAGATATTTTTGTTGAAAAAACAAACGATAATCGTATTTTAGCTGTGGCGAAAAATTTATTTTTGGAAGAGCAAGAAAAAGAGAATGGAAAGTCTGTCATTTTAGTCAGTAAGGATGTGCTTGTAAGAGTAAAGGCGGATGCTCTTGGTTTACAAGCTGAAGATTATTTAAGTGATCGTGTAATTGAAGTGGACAATATATATTCAGGTTTTTTAGAAGGCTACATATCAAAAGAAAAATTAAATCATTTTTATGAAAAAGGAGAGCTTCCTTTATCAGAAATTGCAAATCATCCATTTTATCCGAATCAGTTTATTGTGATGAAAGATGCGCTCGGTGGTTCTAGCTCTGCACTTGGAATTGTTGATTTTTCAGGAAAAAAAGTGAAGAAACTGGTTTTTCATAATGAGCAAGTTTGGGGAATACGTCCGCGGAATGTGCAGCAAACTATGGGATTGGAATTATTGCTTCGTGAAGATATTCCGCTTGTAACATTAACGGGTAAAGCGGGAACTGGAAAAACTTTACTTGCGCTAGCAGCTGGCCTTATGCAAACAGAGGATTTAGGATTGTACAAAAAACTCCTCGTTGCCCGGCCGATTGTTCCGGTTGGAAAAGATATCGGTTATTTACCAGGGGAAAAAGAGGAAAAATTAAGACCATGGATGCAGCCGATTTTCGATAATCTAGAGTATTTATTTAATACAAAAAAACCAGGTGAATTAGATGCGATTTTAGCGGGAATGGGTTCAATTGAAGTAGAGGCGCTTACTTATATAAGAGGGCGAAGTATTCCAGATCAATTTATTATTATTGATGAAGCACAAAATTTAACAAAACATGAAGTAAAAACAATATTAACAAGGGTTGGAGAAAAGAGTAAAATTGTCTTAATGGGAGATCCGCAACAAATTGATCATCCTTACTTAGATGAATATAATAATGGTTTAACGTATGTTGTAGAGAAATTTAAAGAACAAAAAATTAGTGGACATGTAAAGTTTGTAAAAGGAGAACGTTCAAATTTAGCGCAGCTAGCAGCAGATTTATTATAAAAAGGAGTGGGACTTTGTCCCACTCCTTTTTATATAATTGTAAACTTACGGATGTCTCGAATTGGATTGTTTATATTAGAGCCATTACCAAAATAAAGGTGGACAGGTCCGTCTTCTCGTAATGGTTTTCCGTCTTTTGAAAATCCAAGAATAATTTCGTTTGCTTCTTCTAATGAAAGACTGATGATATCATGCAGTGTATGGATTTCAACATGTGTCGCTTCAGCTTTAATTCCAGCGTTTTTTAAAAAGGGATGAAGTGGTATACCAAACGTTCCTGTAATGAGCTGTTCTTTTTTGAATTTTTTTACACTCTTTTGAATAGGTGGGAAAGCGGCACCATCACGGATTTCACGATCCCAATGTTCAGAAGTATGCTTGAGATAGTCTTCTAATTCAGATTTTTCTTCTCTCGTTTCGGTGAAGTAAGTTGTTAAATCTACTTTTCGATCATCAAAAATCCAAACGCTTGGATCAAGTGTGATTGGAAAACGGACTTTCCCGTTTATAAATAAAATTTCACTCATTGTTGTTCCCCCATTTGTAATATGTTCCCACTTTTCAGTATAATAGCATTAGACACGATTGTCACAAAAAATGTTTCTATTGCAATTTATGAAAACTATCGCTAATATTAATAGATAGGATAGGAGAGTAGGACGGAAACGGAGGGAATCAATTTGGCGTCTGAGACAGTAGCAAATCATCAGGAAAAGGCACTTGCCCTTCTACAAGCGGATGCGGAGAAGATTTTAAGACTTATTAAGGTGCAAATGGACAACCTTACAATGCCGCAATGTCCATTATATGAAGAAGTGCTCGATACACAAATGTTTGGGCTATCCCGTGAAGTTGACTTTGCGGTTCGTCTTGGTCTTATTGCAGAAGAGCAAGGAAAAGATATGCTAGGAGAGCTCGAACGGGAATTATCGGCACTTCATGAAGCGTTTACAAACAAGCAATCGTAACGGGTTCAAATAAGGGGGCTCAAACTGACTAAGTTTGAGCTTTTTATTTGTATAATAAAGCAGGAAGAATTCTAATACATATGGAATACAACAATTAAACGAAAACAGAAAGAGGATATTGAATGAAAAAAGTATGGAAGTCGATGGATTATTCATTATTGCTTCCACTTGTTATTTTATGTGTACTGGGAGTTATAATGGTATACAGTGCTAGCTCTATTGTAGCGATTACAAGGTTTGAAAAAGCGGCTAATTACTTTTTTAATAAGCAATTAATAGCATTAAGTATAGGTACAGTATTGGGGTTAGGGATAATCGCTGTGATTCCATACCAGTTTTGGAGAAAAAGAATTGTTTTATTACTCATGATGCTAGGAAGTATTGGTTTGCTATCGTTAGCGTTATTACTAGGAAAAGAAACTAATGGTGCGCAAGCTTGGGTATTTGGTATACAGCCAGCTGAATTTGTTAAACTAGCTATCATTATCATACTCGCGCGTTTCTTTGCAAGAAGGCAAGAAACGGATACCTCAGTATGGAAAGGATCGGCAGGTACAATTCTGTTTATAGGGTTAATCATATTTTTAATCCTAAAACAAAATGATTTGGGGACAGTTCTGTTAATCATTGGTATTGTCGGAATTATGTTCCTTTGCTCAGGTATTCCGATTAACAAGTGGATAAAGCGTATTTTATTAAGTACAATTGTATGGATTCCGCTTTTGTATTTAGTTGGTAACTTTGCATTGAAGCCTTATCAAAAAGCACGTTTTTCAGTGTTTTTAAATCCGTTTGAAGATCCACAAGGTGATGGGTTCCAATTGGTAAATTCTTTTATTGGTATTGCTTCGGGTGAATTAAACGGAAGAGGTCTTGGGAATAGTATACAAAAATTTGGATATCTACCGGAGCCTCATACAGATTTTATTATGGCAATTATATCGGAAGAGCTTGGTTTTATTGGAGTAGCGATTGTTTTGATTAGCTTATTGCTTATTATTATTCGTTCACTTCGAATTGCTCAAAAGTGTAAAGATCCATTTGGAAGTTTAATTGCTATAGGTATTGCTAGTATGCTTGGCGTACAGACGTTTGTTAATATTGCTGGTATGTCTGGGCTAATGCCTCTTACTGGCGTGCCTTTGCCATTTGTCAGTTATGGTGGCAGTTCTTTAATGGCGAACCTATTTGCAATGGGGATATTATTGAATGTGGGTAGTTATGTGAAGCGACAAGAGAAACAAAAAGAAAAACAACAAATAGTGAAAAAAGAACCAGGTGAACCACATCTTGTTGTTGTGAAATAAAAAGGCTTTGTGTTTGATGCACAAAGCCTTTTTATTATGGTCTTTTAAATAAGTTATACTTTTTGGGATTAAAACATCAATAGAGTGTCATATTTATTTTAATGTGTTATACAATAAAGCTATCAGAAAAAGAAGAGTTGTGCTATACTATTTTTGTGAAACAAATTGATCAGAAAACTTATCATTTGTTGAAAAATAAGGTATGATGTATAAAAATAAAGTGAAGCTTTCCGATTATAGTTTAGAAAAGAAAGTGAAGAACTTCACGCTCTTTAGAGCGTGTACCTATTTAATCTCTAGAGTGGTAGGAAAGTAGAGGGGGAAAATCATGACAAAGCTGCAACGTATTCAAAAAGTATTAGTAGCTAACCGTGGAGAAATTGCAATTCGTGTATTCAGAGCTTGTTCAGAACTTGGATTAAACACAGTTGCAATTTACTCAAAAGAGGATAGCGGTTCTTACCATCGCTATAAAGCAGATGAATCTTATTTAGTGGGAGAAGGAAAAAAGCCAATCGATGCCTATCTTGATATTGAAGGTATTATTGAGATTGCGAAAAGCAATCATGTGGATGCAATTCACCCAGGATATGGTTTCTTGTCAGAAAATATTCAATTTGCTAGACGCTGTGAAGAAGAAGGGATTATCTTTATCGGACCAAAAAGTAAACATTTAGATATGTTTGGAGATAAAGTAAAAGCAAGAACGCAAGCGCAATTAGCTAATATTCCAGTTATTCCTGGTAGCGATGGACCTGTTAATTCACTAGAAGAAGTTGAAGAATTTGCTAAAAAGTATGATTACCCGATAATTATTAAAGCATCACTTGGTGGTGGTGGCCGTGGTATGCGTATCGTACGTAACGGTAATGAATTAAAAGAATCTTATGATCGTGCAAAATCAGAAGCGAAAGCAGCTTTTGGTAACGATGAAGTGTATGTTGAAAAATTCGTTGAAAAACCTAAACATATAGAAGTCCAAATATTAGCCGATGAAGAAGGAAATGTTGTACATTTATATGAACGTGACTGTTCTGTACAACGTCGTCATCAAAAAGTAGTTGAAATTGCACCAAGTGTATCGCTCCCAGATGAACTTCGTCATCGTATTTGTGAAGCGGCAGTAAAGCTAACAAAAAACGTAAACTATTTAAATGCTGGTACAGTTGAATTCCTTGTAAAAGGTAATGAGTTTTATTTCATTGAAGTAAATCCACGTGTTCAAGTAGAACATACCATTACAGAAATGATTACAGGAATTGATATTGTACAGTCTCAAATTTTAATTGCTGATGGACACTCTTTACATAGTTCAACAGTGAGTGTACCAAAACAAGAAGACGTCGTTGTGCATGGATATGCAATCCAATCTCGTGTAACAACAGAAGATCCACTTAATAACTTTATGCCTGATACAGGAAAGATTATGGCATATCGTTCTGGTGGTGGTTTTGGTGTTCGTCTTGACACAGGTAACAGCTTCCAAGGAGCCGTTATTACGCCGTATTATGATTCATTACTTGTTAAAGTAACAACTTGGGCACTTACATTTGAACAAGCAGCGGCGAAAATGGAGCGTAACTTAAAAGAGTTCCGTATTCGTGGTATTAAAACAAATATTCCATTCTTAGAGAATGTTGTAAAACATAAGAATTTCTTATCAGGAGAGTATGATACATCGTTTATCGATGCTTCACCTGAACTGTTCGTCTTTCCAAAGCGTAAAGACCGTGGAACAAAGATGTTAAGTTACGTAGGTACGGTAACAGTAAATGGTTTCCCTGGTGTAGGAAAGAAAGAAAAACCGATTTTCCCGGATGCACGTATACCAAATTTGAAACATTCTGAACCAGTTCAAAATGGAACGAAACAAATTTTGGATGAACGTGGTGCAGATGGGTTAGTAAAATGGGTACAAGATCAAAAACGTGTACTATTAACGGATACTACATTCCGTGATGCACATCAATCATTACTTGCAACACGTATTCGTACAAAAGATTTAAACACAATCGCTGAGCCGACAGCTAGAATGTTACCAAACTTATTTTCAGCGGAAATGTGGGGCGGTGCAACATTCGATGTTGCGTATCGTTTCTTAAAAGAAGATCCATGGGAACGCTTATTAGAACTTCGTGAAAGAATGCCAAATGTTTTATTCCAGATGCTTCTTCGTTCATCGAACGCAGTTGGTTATAAAAACTACCCAGATAATTTAATTCAAAAATTTGTAGAATGTTCAGCGCAAGCTGGTATCGATGTATTCCGTATTTTTGATAGCTTGAACTGGGTGGAAGGTATGAGAGTTGCTATTGATGCTGTAAGAGACAGCGGTAAAATTGCAGAAGCAACAATGTGTTATACAGGGGATATCCATGATCCAATGCGTAGTAAATATGACTTGAATTATTATAAAAACTTAGCAAAAGAATTAGAAGCATCAGGAGCGCATATTCTAGGTATTAAAGATATGGCGGGACTATTAAAACCTAATGCAGCTTATGATTTAGTTTCTGCTTTAAAAGAAACGGTATCGATTCCGATTCACCTTCACACGCATGATACAAGTGGAAATGGTGTTTTAACGTATACAAAAGCAATTGAAGCGGGTGTTGATATTGTCGATGTAGCTGTAAGCTCAATGGCTGGTCTGACATCGCAACCAAGTGCAAATACGTTATATTATGCGCTAGGTGGAAATGAAAGACAACCAGATGTGAATGTGGATTCATTAGAAAAACTTTCACATTACTGGGAAGATGTTCGTAAATATTACGCATCATTTGAAAGTGGTATGAATGCACCTCATACAGAAGTATATATGCATGAAATGCCAGGTGGTCAATATAGTAACTTGCAACAACAAGCGAAAGCAGTTGGTTTAGGAGATCGATTTGATGAAGTGAAAGTGATGTATCGCCGTGTAAATGATATGTTTGGGGATATTGTAAAAGTAACACCTTCATCAAAAGTTGTTGGCGATATGGCATTATTCATGGTACAGAATCATCTTACAGAACAAGATATTTTTGAGCGTGGCCATTCGCTAGATTTCCCAGGTTCTGTTGTAGAAATGTTCTCTGGAGATCTTGGACAGCCTTACGGCGGTTTCCCGAAAGAATTACAAAAAATCATTTTAAAAGGGAAAGAGCCATTAACAGTAAGACCAGGAGAATTATTAGAACCAGTTGATTTTGACGCTTTAAAAGAAGAGTTATTCCATAAGCTTGGACGTGAAGTAACGATTTTTGATGTTGTTGCATATGCACTATATCCAAAAGTATTTATGGATTATCAAAAGGTAACTGGACTTTATGGAAATGTATCTGTACTTGATACACCAACATTCTTCTATGGAATGAGACTGGGTGAAGAAATTGGTGTGGAAATTGAACGTGGTAAAACATTAATTGTTAAATTAGTGTCAATTGGTGAACCGCAACCAGATGGAACGCGTGTACTTTACTTTGAATTTAATGGGCAACCACGTGAAATTGTTGTGAAAGATGAAAATATTAAAGCAACAGTTGCGCAACGTGTGAAAGGGAACCGTGAGAATCCAAATCATATTAGTGCAACAATGCCAGGGACAGTCATTAAAGTCGTTGTAAACGAAGGCGATGAAGTGAAAAAAGGTGATTCCATGGCAATTACAGAAGCGATGAAAATGGAAACAACGGTTCAGGCGCCATTCAATGGGAAAGTAAAGAAAGTACATGTAAAAGATGGCGATGCGATTCAAACAGGAGATTTACTGATTGAATTAGAGCAATAATCATAAAGAAAAGAGCTACTTAAAAGTAGCTCTTTTCTTTATATAAAAATAATAAATCATCATAATGGTAAGTTATTAAAAGGATTGTTTATTTTGCGTTGTAGTGGATTGTTGGGTCTTTTTTTCATTTGCTGTGCTTCGTGTACCTAACATAACTAAATAGCATAGTACAGCAAAGAGGCAAGATATAAAGAGCGAATGTAACAAAGCCATTGATAAACTTGCATTTGTATAAACGACTAAAATACCAACAATTGCTTGAAGTGTAACAAGAATAAACGAAATAATCCATCCCCAATATATCACTCGTTGCTGTTTGTAGTGGCGAATAGCAAGAATCATCGCGTATAGGATCCAAGCGAATATTAATATTGCAGCAGCCCTATGTCCCATTTGCACCCATTCATGCAATTGAGTAGGCCATGGTCTACTTTTACTACAAAGTGGGAAGTCTGGACAAGCTAAACTAGCACGCTCATGACGTACTAAAGCTCCCGTATAGACAACAATATAGCTGTAAATTGTTACACCATAAATATGAAATTTCATTTTTTTGTCCATAATGAGGGACCGTGCATCGAATTTTTTGTCAATCTCAAAAATAAGACATGCTAGTAAAATAACAGAAGCAAATGAAATTAAGGAGATACCAAAATGAATAGCAAGTACAGCAGGTACTTGTCCCCATACAACTGCGGCTGCTCCCATTAATGCCTGCGCAACTAGAAATACAAAGGATAAAATAGCAAGCGTTTTTGTTTCACGTACATGCTTATAATATTTCCATGATAGTACACAAAGAAGTGTAACGAGAATTCCAGCAGATCCTGATGTTAAACGGTGACTTAGTTCAATAATCGTTTCCATTGATAAATTTGAAGGGACGAGTTCACCATTACAAAGTGGCCATGATTTACCGCAACCTTGTCCTGAACCTGTTTTTGTAACTAAAGCCCCTCCTAATAAAACAAATAATAGGTCGAGACTTGTAATGACTGCTAACCATTTAATAAAACGTTGCAATCTTTTCACCATCTTTCTGTTATGAAGTTATTGCGAAATATTTTCATTCCATCAATTTTATAGAACAAAACGCGCTACAGTCCTATGATATATAAAAAATAATAAAATAGCAAAGGAATGGGAGGATTGATAAAGTGCTTGCAAAAAACAAAAAAATGGAGTGAAAAACACCTATTTTAGGGGAAAATACTTCTATTATAAAAAGAAATAGGGGGAATATATGCCAAATATGACAAAATAGTTTATTATAGAAGATAATCTCATGTTATGATAGGGAGTAATAGGAGAAACTTTTTTGTTGTTCGACACAAAAAGTTCATGTTTTCTTCACAAATTATTTAGGAAATATGATTTAATATATTCGAGTATGAGCGTAGATTAGTAGTAGAGTAAGAAAACAACATTTCTACTGTAATAATATTGCTAAATAGAAGCGTACTACTCTTGTAAAGTAAAGACGCGAAAGAAGGATGAAAGTTTTAAGAGGGGGTTGAAATGATGAACCATGCAACAAGTGAGCTGCATGATGAGTCAGCTATAACAGATGTGCCGGAAACAACACGTGTACAAGATTTATTAGCGCTCGTTAAGATGGGGATTGTAAACTCGAATACACTTACGGTGTTTACAGGATTTTGGTTAGCTTTACATTTTAATGGATTGAATGCTGCTAACCATTTGGATAAAATGTTCTTTACAATTGTCGGTTCTGCTTTAATTATGGCAGGATCATGTAGCTTGAATAATTATATTGACCGGGATATCGATCATTTAATGGAACGGACAAAAAATCGTCCAACCGTAACCGGGAAATATAAACCTAGTTTTGCGTTAACATTAGGTATTACTTTACTGCTTCTTGGTTTTGTATTCTTGTTATTTACAACACCAATGGCAGCAATTATAGGTTTTATTGGTGCTTTCACATATGTTGTTTTATATTCGCTTTGGACAAAACGAGCATATACACTAAATACAGTAGTAGGTAGTGTATCTGGAGCAGTTCCACCTTTAATTGGTTGGGCAGCAATTGATCCTAGTTTAGATCATCCGATTGCTTGGATGTTATTTTTAATTATGTTTATTTGGCAAATCCCACATTTCCTCGCATTAGCGATGAAACGTGTTGATGAATATCGAAATGCAGGCATTCCAATGCTTCCTGTTGTACACGGATTTGATATTACAAAACGTCAAATCATGATTTGGACAGTATGTTTATTACCATTACCATTTTATATGAGTGGACTTGGAGTAACATTCATGGTAATTGCAACATTGCTTAACATCGGATGGATTGTATTGGGATTCTATGGATTCCGTAAGAAAGATGACATCAAATGGTCCGTACAAATGTTTGTTTACTCCTTGAATTACTTGACAATCTTATTTGTGTCAATGATTGTAGTTACATTCTTCTAAGACAACGACATGAGGGGATTTCTTTACGTTGAGATTTACTTTACTTACTATAAATAAAGTACAATCTAATTCACAAAGAAAGTGGGGGTTGTTTGTATGAAGAAACAGTGGCGACTGCTTTCATTCGTTTCACTGCTGGCTTTACTGTTAGGGGGATGCGGTAAAGCCTTTCAATCTACTTTAATTCCGCAAGGTGAAGTAGCAAAAATGCAATATGATTTACTCTTGTTAGCAAGTGCGATTATGGTAGGCGTTGTACTTGTAGTTACTATTATTTTCTTGTATGTAATTGTGCGTTTCCGACAAAAGAAGGGTCAAGAGGATTATATCCCAGAGCAGGTTGAAGGAAATCACAAACTAGAAATTATATGGACAGTCATTCCAATTATTCTTTTGCTAATATTGGCTGTTCCGACTGTTACATATACCTTCAAGCTTGCTGACGTAAGTGCGATGGAGAAAAAGAATATTGATAAAGATACAATCGTTGTTGATGTAACAGCGAATCTTTATTGGTGGGAATTTTCTTACAAATCAGAAAAGATAGTAACTTCGCAAGATTTAGTTATCCCTACAGGTAAAAAAGTGTATTTGAATCTGAAAGGTGCTGATATTAAACATTCGTTTTGGGTTCCATCTTTAGCTGGAAAAATGGATACGAATACAGATAATGTCAACAAAATGTGGTTAAAGGCAGATAAATCGGGCACTTATAATGGTTTTTGTACAGAATTTTGCGGCCCATCACATTCTTTAATGCAATTTAAAGTAAAAGCTGTTGATGAAAGCGAGTACAAAACTTGGATTGCAGATATGAAGAAACTTGATGGCAAGAAGGAAGTAGCTTCTACAAAAGAACAAGAAGGCAAAGAAATATTCAACAAAAGCTGTATCGGTTGTCATGCAACTGGATCAAATGATAGTAGACCACCTTCTGCACGTATCGCACCGAACCTAGCGAATTTTGCTGATCGCGATATGGTTGCCGGCATTGCTGAAAATAATGAAGAAAACCTAAAAAAATGGCTAAAGGATCCTGAAAATATGAAGCCAGGAAATAAAATGACTGGTAAATATGGCAACTTAACGGATAACGAAGTAGAGGCGTTAAATGCCTATTTGAAAACGTTAAAAGTTGAGAAGTAAAGAGGGATTATTTGCGAAGGGGAGGTTGAAAACGTGAGTTCTGTAGCAAAGAAACAGGGGATGGGTGCTGTTATATGGGATTATTTGACGACAGTAGACCATAAAAAGATTGCCATTCTCTATTTAATTGCAGGTGGATTATTTTTTATCATCGGCGGAATAGAAGCATTATTTATCCGTCTTCAATTAGCCATTCCAAACAATGCTTTTCTTGTTGGGGATGCTTACAATCAAGTATTAACAATGCACGGTACAACAATGATTTTCCTCGCAGCTATGCCGCTCGTGTTTGCATTTATGAACGCTGCTGTGCCACTTCAAATTGGGGCACGCGATGTGGCGTTTCCATTTTTAAATTCACTTGGATTTTGGTTGTTTTTCTTTGGTGGAGTATTTTTAAACTTAAGTTGGTTTTTGGGAGGAGCACCTGATGCAGGATGGACATCTTATGCATCGTTATCACTTGCTTCTAAAGGACATGGTGTTGATTTTTATGTGCTAGGATTACAAATATCGGGTATAGGTACACTGATTGGTGGTATAAACTTCCTAGTCACAATTATTAATATGCGTGCACCTGGAATGACATATATGCGTATGCCGATGTTTACATGGACAACATTTGTAACGTCTTCACTTATTTTATTTGCCTTTCCACCATTAACAGTCGGATTGGCACTACTTATGTTAGATCGCCTATTTGGTACAAGTTTCTTTAACCCAGCTTTAGGGGGGAATACGATTATATGGGAGCATTTATTCTGGATCTTCGGTCACCCAGAAGTGTACATTCTTATACTCCCAGCTTTCGGAATATTCTCAGAAATCTTCGCTACATTTTCTAAAAAACGCCTATTTGGTTATTCGTCTATGGTATTTGCAACAGTGTTGATAGGATTTTTAGGATTTATGGTATGGGCGCATCACATGTTCACAGTTGGTCTTGGTCCTGTTGCGAATGCTATTTTTTCAGTGGCAACAATGGCAATTGCAGTTCCGACCGGTATTAAAATATTTAACTGGCTCTTTACCATGTGGGGCGGGAGTATCAGGTTTACAACGCCAATGATGTGGGCTGTTGCATTTATTCCATCATTTGTAATGGGTGGGGTAACAGGGGTTATGCTTGCTTCAGCTCCTGCTGATTATCAATTCCATGATAACTATTTCGTTGTGGCGCATTTTCACTACGTAATCGTTGGTGGGGTTGTATTTGGATTATTAGCAGGCGCGCATTATTATTGGCCGCTTATGTTTAACAGAGTATTAAATGAAACACTCGGAAAAATCACATTTTGGTTGTTCTTTATCGGGTTCCATTTAACATTCTTTATCCAGCATTTCCTTGGTTTAATTGGTATGCCGCGTCGTTACTTTACGTATTTACCAGGACAAGGATTGGAGACAGGGAACCTAATTAGTTCAATTGGTGCTGTATTTATGGCTCTTGGAACGATTGTTCTTTTATTCAATGTTGTAAAAACATCGTTGTCTAAAGAAAAAGCGGGCCGCGACCCATGGGATGGCCGCACATTAGAATGGACAATGCCAGCACCAACGCCAGAATATAACTTTAAGCAATTGCCGTTCGTTCGAGGGCTGGATCCGTTTTGGATTGAGAAACGTGAAGGGAATAAAGAAATGACACCAGCAGAGCCTGTTAGTGACATTCATATGCCGAACTCTTCATTTTCGCCATTTGTTATATCGCTTGGATTATTTATAGCGGCATTTGGTGCAATGTATATGCAAGGTGGAAAAGATAAGTTTTGGTTATTAGTTGCAATTATTGGGCTTATCATTACGTTTGGTGCAATGTTCTTCCGTTCAGTAATTGATGATCATGGGTATCATATTCATAAAGAAGATTTGGATGATAAGGGGGGCACAGCGTAATGCATGTAGAGGAAAAATTAACAAATGAAACATTTCCAGCAGAGCCTGAAAAAGCAACCCTTGAGGGGAAAAATAAGTTTGTTGGATTTTGGCTATTTCTTGGAGGCGAAACAGTATTGTTCGCTTCCTTATTTGGCACATATTTAGCGTTGAAAAATTCTACAAATGGTGGCCCCACTTCTCAAGAAATGTTTCAAATGCCACTTGTCTTTATTATGACAATGCTTTTGCTAACAAGTAGTTTAACAAGTGTGTATGCGATGTATCATATGAAGAACTTTAACTTTAAGCAGATGCAGCTTTGGTTAATTGTTACAGTATTATTAGGGTTAGGGTTTTTAGGGTTTGAGATTTATGAATTTTATCATTACACGCATGAATTCAAACATACGATGAGAAGTAGTGCATTTGGTTCAGCGTTTTATGCGCTTGTTGGGACTCATGGATTACACGTGTTGTTTGGATTGCTATGGATCTTAACATTAGTTTTTCGGAATGCAAAGCGGGGACTGAATTTATATAATGCCCCGAAGTTTTATGTTGCATCTATTTACTGGCACTTTATTGATGTAGTTTGGGTGTTTATTTTCACTGTAGTATATTTGATGGGAATGGTGGGATAAACAATGGCGATAAAGCAAACAAATACAAGTAACTCAAAGGTAGATCTCGTTTATCGTAGAAAAAAAAGTGCAGAGGAAATGAGGCATCAAGTGATTACATTTGGGTTAATGATTTTCTTAACGATTGTAGCTTTTGTGGCAGTCGCTTATCCGAAAACATTTAGTCCTCTTTTTTCAGTACCATTTATTTTATTACTAGCTGTTGTGCAAGTAATATTTCAATTGTATTATTTCATGCATATGAGTCATAAGGGACATGAAGCAGCAGCCTTTTTTCTATATTCGGGATTATTAGTAGGGTTGCTAACAATTTTAGCTTTTATGACGATTGTGTGGGTTTAAAAAAGTAAAGGCTAGGGAGCATGAAGTCATCTTCGCTCCCTTTTTCCTATGAGGGTAAGGAGTTCATATTGAAAGGGTGGGTGTAAAAGTGAGCAACTTATGGATATTTGGTTTTCAAGCTTTATGGAGCCCGATCTTTTTACTGTTTATGGTTTCTATCCTTATCTGTTACTTTCTTATTATCGGGCCATATAGGAATCGGTTCGAAAATGCAGAAAAGGTAAATAAAAAACAGATATTTTATTTTACGACTGGGATTGTCCTATTATATTTTGTAAAGGGCGGACCTATTGATTTACTAGGACATATTGTGTTTAGTGCGCATATGTTTGAAATGGCCGTAATGTTTATCGCGGTACCACCATTGTTATTATTAGGGATTCCGGTTTGGCTATACAAATATATTACTTCTTTTCGTTTTGTCCAAGTGATATTGACCGTTTTTGCTAAACCACTTATTGCTCTGTTTGTCTTTAATGGATTATTCTCCATTTACCATTTACCTGTTGTGTTCGATGCTGTAAAGCAAAATCAAGTTGCTCATCCTATTTTTCTAGCTGTTATATTTTTCACGGCAATGATGCTGTGGTGGCCAATGTTAAATCCACTGCCGGAATATCAAACATTAAGTGAGATTAAAAAAATCGGTTATATGTTTGCGAATGGTGTATTATTAACACCAGCTTGTGCATTAATTATTTTTGCAAGCGAGTCGTTGTTTGCTACATATACAGATCCTAGTGCATGGATGAAAGCGATGGAACTTTGTGTACCTGCAGGAATGCTAACGGATTTAAATATAACTGGACCAGAATTTTTACACTGGATGCCGATTGTACAAGATCAACAAACAGGTGGCATTATTATGAAAATTGTCCAGGAAATAGTGTATGGTACAATTATTGGTTATGTATTCTTTAAATGGGCACGTAAAGAACGCAAAAAAGATGAGGAACAACTACAGGCAGTGCCTCCGTATTTGCAAACGAAATAAAAGAGGCATGTCCATATGGGCATGCCTCTTTTAGTTACTCGATAATTTGAAATTCCTTCAATTCTTTTTCGATATTTTGCAAAAGTTGTTCGCTTTTTTGAAGTACATTTGTAGGGAAATTTTCATTCTCTCCATATTCAACACCATGTGGATAATAATGTTTTCCTAACAATGGAGGAAGTAATTTAACTTGTGCATGCCTTCCTCCGATTTCTCCTTCTATAGCAAGTCCTTGTACCCGTAAATAGTATACATCCTTTAATATTTCAAACTTATAGTCGTATGTAACTCGCTCATAATCCCATTGCCCAGCGAGTACAAAATGTTGATTTTGCATGACCTCCGTTAATAATGTGAAATCAACTACTGCACCAATAATTTTTGAATGTGTAAATTGCATGGAACCCCTCCTTATTTTTATTTGAAACTCTTTAATTTTATAATAGTATGAATAATGAGAAATCGCAATTCGTATTGAGAGAAAAGGGTGAATCACGGCTTTTTTTATGAAAGTATGATATAGTGAAAATAGTACGGTACACACAAAAAAAGAAGGAAATATTTGTGTATATCTCAATTTCGTGTTTGACCAGGAGGTATATTGTTTGAAAAAATTATTACGTATCGTAATGATTACGGTTTTTATTTTAGCAATTGATTTATACGGGAAATTACTCGTTTCGCAATATATATTACCGCCATCTCATTCCAAACAGGAACATAAGATTGTTAAGAAAAAGAAACAGATAAATGAAGGGTTCCCAGAGACAATCTCTCAATTAATAGGTAGCGACTCGGAAAGTTTATTAGCAAACTGGGGTGAGCCAGCTCGAATTGAACCTTCTGCGTATGGCTATGAGTGGTGGATTTATAATCAAGATTTATCAAAGTATGTACAATTTGGTGTTGCAGAACATAAAATTGTAACAGCTTATGTTGGTGGAAACCAGTTGGATATTGCTCCATTTCGGATGAATGAAAAATATGAAAATGCTTATAAAAAAAGTCCATTTTCACATGAAATTTCGTTGAAGGAAGGAAGGAGTAGTTATCAATTTGAATTATCTGATAATGAAATAACAGAACAACCACTTGTTTCAATAGAGGATGGTTGGGCGCAATTATATTTTGATAAATTCACACATGAACTTGTTGGAGTTCGGTATATGGATGATGAGACATTGCTTCGACAAAGACCGTATCAGCTTGTATATTCTGGAGAATTAGAGGGAAATCAGCCAATCACTCCAGAAAAAATGACACAAATAGAACACGGGAACATGCAACAAATTTTAGATTTAACGAATATTATCCGTAGTCGTCATCAGTTGCCATTACTAATGTGGGATCAACAAACTGCTGAAGTGGCTTTAGGACATAGTAAAGATATGAAAGAAAATAATTATTTCTCACATGATTCACCAAAGTTTGGGACTTTAGGTGATCGATTACAGCGTGGTCAAGTTGCATTTCAACTCGCAGGTGAAAATATAGCAGCGCAACATACTGATGGGATCGCGGCAGTACAAGGTTGGCTGAATAGTGAAGGACATCGAAAAAACTTGTTAAATGACCAATTTACTGGGCTAGGTGTTGGAGTATTTGATAAGTTTTATACACAAAATTTCATTAGGAAATAGGAGAAGGTGCATGAATCGTTAAAAAATAGGCGAACCATGCGCCTTTTTTTTCTTACAATATAGTAGATATATCTGAAGAGGTGAGGATTATGACAAAAACAAAAGGACCATTACATCCTTCTGTTCAACAATTTAAAGAGTTTGTAAACCATCACCCTAAAATGGTTCATGAAGTTCGAAATGGTCAAAAAACATGGCAACAATTTTATGAGGAATGGTATTTACTTGGGGAGAAAGACGAGATATGGAAGGCCTATCAAGCAGATGGAGAAGCAATTTCTTCACCAGAACAAGAAGAAATGAATGATGAAAAAGTGGCCGATTTGATGGGGCAAATGCTTTCTTTTTTTAAAAAATTAGATGCAGAGCAAATGCAGCAACATTTAGCTAATGTAACGAGTGCAATTGGGAGTGTGCAACAGGTTATTCAACAATTTCAAGGAAACCGTACACAACCTGAGCAAAGACCTTCTGAAAATAATCCATTTTTCTTTCGAAAAGATTAGGAGGAAAAGAGGATGAGGGCAGAGCTTATGGAGTTTATAAAAGCTGATAAAGATTTAGAGCGCTATATTCGTGAGCAACCCCATTGGTATCGAAAATTATCACGTAATCCGGAAGAGAAGGAAGCATTTGAATTAGCAGCCTTAGAGTATTATAAAAAGACAATTCCAGATAAAGTTGCAAAATTTCAAAATCAATTGGCGGTTGCTTCTATTATGATTGACATGTTCCAATATATGAAGCAGCAAAATACAACGTAATTGGCAGGGGAAACTATGTCCGTCATGCGAAATTTTTGTTACAATAGAAACAGATTATTGAAAAAAGGAGTTATAGCATGACGGAAATTTGTTTAGTACGACATGGACAAACTGATTGGAATTTTCAAGAGATTATTCAAGGACGTGAAGATATTCCACTTAATGAAGTTGGGAAAAAGCAAGCGAGTCAAAGTGCAGCTGCATTAAAGTTGGAAACGTGGGATGTAATTATTAGTAGTCCCTTAATTAGAGCACAAGAAACAGCGCAGGCAATTGCAGGTGCTGTTGGAATGCAGTCTATTCTTCTAGATGAGCGATTTGTTGAACGGAATTTTGGAGAGGCATCAGGAAAACCAATTCCTACAGTTAGAGAGCTTATTGCAGAGGGAAATGTAGAAGGTATGGAGACAGATGAAGAGATTGTAAATCGCTGCTTTTCCGCATTGAAAGATGTTGCACAAACACATGAAGGTAAACGTATTATTATTGTCGCGCATTCACATGCGATAAAAGCAATTTTACATGCAATTTTACCTAATGAAATTACATTTAAAACCCCATTGAAAAATGCGTGTATTAGTTATGTGAAAGTGGAGAATGGCAGCTGGGATGTACTACGGTATAATATCGCGGAGCATATTTGTGTATAAGAGATTAGGATAATGTGTGTTGTCCATATAGAACGGTTCGCTTTATCTAGAGATGTAATATTCAAATTAGTAGTTCTGCTTTAAATGTGTTATGATGGATACTCGGAGGTGTCTCTCATGATTGTAGCGACGCTTGAAAGCGTAAGGATATTAGACGAAGCAGAACAGCTTGCAAAAGCGATTGTCTGTTCAGATATAGCAGAGAGTTATCGTGAATGTTATAAGGCGTTACAGGAAGATTTGGAGGCTCAAACATTAATTGGTCAATTTACAGTAATGAAAGAGCGATATGAAGAAGTGCAACGCTTTGGAAAATACCATCCTGATTATACTTTCGTTTCGAAAAATATGCGGGAATTAAAACGTTCTGTAGACTTGCATGAAAAGATAGCTGCTTTTAAAAAAGCAGAAAATACTTTGCAAAAACTATTAGATGAAGTCAGTGTAGCGATTGGTTCTGAAGTATCATCTGCTATTAAAGTTCCTACGGGAAATCCGTTTTTTGATGCAGGTGGATGCGGAGGCGGTTGTGGCTCTGGTGGAAGTTGTGGTTGTAAAAAAACGGGGTGATATGCCCCGTTTTTTAGAATGTGAAAGAAACCGTATACGGAACTCATTCTACAACGTACTATAATTTCACAAATTTCTGATTGATGTTTATAAGATACAAGAATCTGCGTATATAAAAGGAGAAGATGGAGAAGATTATGTTCGGGCAACGACAAAGTATGATTGTTTATTTACATTCATTGAAACATGCCAAGATTTTAAGGAAATATGGTAATATACATTACATATCAAAGCGTTTGAAATATGCAGTCGTATATTGTGATATGGAACAAATAGAGCATATGATGCAAAAACTAAATAAACTTCCTTTTGTGAAAAAAATTGAGCAATCATATCGCCCGTTTCTTAAAACGGAATTTGAGAATTCACGTCCGGATCGCGCGAAAGAATACGACTATAGTTAAAAAGAAAGACCCCCACTAAATTTTGGTGGGGGTTTCTTTATACTAATAAAAATACAATGAGTATAAACATTGCTACTGCATTGGGGGGATGAAATGATTCATTCGCAAGATGCCGATAAGGTGATTAAAATATAATTCTTTTTCTGGGAAAATTGTAGAAGATTTTACTGTAAAGGAAGTAACCTTTTTCCCAATCTGTTCAGCCGTTTCTTCGAATAAAACGATTCGTTTACTTTTTGTATCATCAAGTATAGGGATCCCTTCACGGCATATGTATAGCGGTTGGAAGTCACCAACTGTTGTTGGTTTAAGAACAACAACAAGTGAGCATACTTTTTTATCGTTTTTTAAGGTTTCGAATTGTAACATATGTGATACACGATCTTTATTTGTTTTTGCAATCTCAAGCAATTCATATAAATCGGAGTAGCCTTCTCCTAGTTCAATAAAACGTTGAATCATATTATTTCCTCCTCTTTCTTTTACTGTATCATTTCATTTTTAAAATGAAAAGCAGGCAAAGAAAAAAACCCTGCAAAGCAGGGCCCTTCTTATACTAGTATGTACTAGTAAGAAGGCAAAGGGAGAGGAGAAACCGGAGGAAGAACTTATGGGGAAACGTAAGTCTTCTCCGCGGTTGGCAACAACATCGAAGGTGATGTTGTTATATTTATTTATGTCCAATCTAAATGAAGATATACATAATGAATTTAAAATTTATCGGCGGCTTTTTATTTTTCTTTCTTTTATTTTATGATAGGATAAAAAAGATAAAGTGAACCTTGTGTTAGTGGAGGAGATCTTACTCGAAAATAGCGAGATGAATATACATATGGAACACTGACAAGTTATCATACAATGATGGCTTTAAAAAAATAAATTGTTTTTTCTTTTAATAGGTAGCAGATTCAGTTACCCTTTAATGGAAAAATATCTAGAAAACAGCGGGATTTGATAGCGATTATGGAGGGCGGATATACGTTTGTAATAATCGCTCGATAGATTGAAATAAAGGTAGTGACAGCGAATGAGAGTAGTTTCTGGAAAATGTAAAGGGCATCCGCTTAAGGCTGTGCCAGGTAATACGACGCGACCGACAACAGATAAAGTAAAAGAAGCCATCTTTAATATGATTGGTCCTTATTTCGAAGGAGGGGTTGCCCTCGATTTGTTTGGAGGTAGCGGAGGACTTGGAATTGAAGCGCTTAGTAGAGGAATCGACAAAGCGATTTTTGTTGATCGAGATAATAAAGCGGTGAAGGTGATTCATCAAAATTTAGAAAGCTGCAAAGTACATGATCAAGCTGAAGTGTACAGAAATGATGCAGAGCGTGCTGTAAAGGCGTTGATTAAACGTGAATTATCATTTGACCTTATACTACTAGATCCACCATACAAAGATCAAAAAATCATTTCATTAATTAGTGTTATGGACCAACATGGGTTATTGAATAAAGATGGATTGATTATGGCAGAACATGGGGATGATGTAGTCTTACCTGAGACAATAGGGGGACTTGTAAAGGTAAGAGCGGAAAATTATGGGATTACGGCAATTTCGATTTATAAGTATGAAGGTGAGGGGACCGAATGACAAGTATAGCAATTTCTTCAGGGAGTTTTGATCCAATAACTCTTGGGCATTTGGATATTATTAAAAGGGGCGCAAAGGTGTTTGACGAAGTATATGTTGTCGTTTTAAATAACTCTTCTAAAAAACCGTTCTTTTCAGTCGAAGAGCGCCTAGAGTTAATTCGAGAGGCAACAAAAGATATTCCAAACGTAAAAGTTGATTCACACAGTGGATTGTTAGTTGAATATGCAAAGATGCGTAATGCGAACGCAATTTTGCGTGGTTTACGTGCAGTTTCCGATTTTGAATATGAGATGCAAATTACATCGATGAATCGTAAGTTGGATGAAAATATTGAAACCTTTTTTATTATGACAAATAATCAATATTCATTTTTAAGTTCGAGCATTGTGAAGGAAGTGGCTCGCTATGGTGGAAATGTAGCTGGTCTTGTTCCTCCTATTGTAGAGCGCGCTTTAAAAGAAAAGTTTCAAACCCCGTTAAGATGAACGGGGTTTTTCTTTGTTTATTATGCGTAAGAATAATAAAATAACATATAGATATAAACAAAGTAGTGTAAAGGTAGGACCATAGTCAAGCAATAGTTCCCAAGCCTTCATAAGAATAGAAGAATGGTTTAATAAAAATACAGGAATATCTTGTTGATTCGGTGAAAAAGAATGTAAATTTTCATAAAGTGGCACCCAAAATATAAAAGTGTAAATTGGTGCTAAAATACTTTGGATAATTCTTGCAAAGAAATATGGTTTAAAGCGAATATCAGTTTCGGCTAAAATACTGGCTACCTGAGCTTGGATAGAAAGGCCGCTGAATGCTAGAATAAAGCTTGTTACCATTGCTTGTTCAAGAATTGTAGTCTGATTGGTTTGGCTAATCATTTGGCTACCTAGTGTCATTTCAAAAAGTCCTGATAAGATGGGAATGCTAAAGTGTGGCGATAGTTGGAAGAAAGTTAAAATGTTTTGCATAATAAAAGTTAGTGCTGTCGTGAGTTGGAAGACAGTAATCATTTTATTTAAAACGGAGAATAAAATAATAAATCCACCAATCATGAGTAAAGTTTGAATAGAGGAGATAATTGCATCACCAAGTAGTTTCCCAATGGGTCTGTTTTCTTGCAAACGTGTCTCGTGGAGAATTGAAAAAGCGTGTTGTAAGGGTCGTTTTTGAGTAGATTGTTTTTCTTTTATGTAAGTATTATTATTGCCGTAAAAACGCATAAGTAATCCGACAGTAAAGTTGCTAACATAATGTGCAACAGCGAGTATGAAACCTAATTTTGGATTATTAAAAAAGCCAATAGAAATAGCTCCAAAAATAAATAATGGATTAGAAGAGTTTGTAAACGATACGAGTCGTTCTGCTTCGATTTGTGTTAACTGATTACTTTGCCTTAGTCTCGCGCTTAATTTGGCGCCTGCAGGAAAGCCGGAGGCCATTCCCATTGCCCAAACAAAGCCGCCAATACCAGGTACACGAAAGAGTGGACGCATAAGTGGCTCTAGTATCACACCGATAAACTTTACAACACCTATACTAATTAAAAGCTCCGCAACGATAAAAAAAGGTAGTAGCGAAGGAAAGACAACTTCCCACCATATATTTAACCCGCGAATAGAAGATTGCAAAGCGGCTTGGGGGTGAAGTACGAGAGAAAATGTTAGAAATAGCATCGTTATGGTGAGAAAAGCTGTTTTCCATTTTTCATACATTTTAACGTAACCCCCTTTGTCCCAAAAATGTTCATTTCAGTATACGTGGATACATGGTAAGTTTAGACCATAAGTATGAAAAAGAGGATGAAAAAATTTTAAGGGTGAGGGAAATGAATGAACCGAAAATAGGCTTAGCTCTTGGATCTGGAGGTGCAAAAGGTTTTGCACATGTAGGAGTTATTAAAGTGCTACGTGAAGCGAATATCCCTATTGATATGATTGCAGGAAGTAGCATGGGAGCATTAATTGGGACGTTTTATGCGGCGGGTTGTAACGTTGAGCGACTCTATCGAATGGCGACTGTATTTAAAAGGAAGTATTATTTGGATTTTACTGTACCCAAAATGGGATTTATTTCTGGAAAACGTGTAAAAGATATGATTAAAATGTTTACATATAATAAAAAAATAGAAGAGTTAGATATCCCAACTGCAGTTGTGGCCACTGACATTTTAAAGGGGGAAAAAGTTGTATTTACAAGCGGTTCTATTGCGGATGCAGTGAGGGCGAGTATTTCTGTGCCAGGAGTGTTTGTACCGGAGAAGATAGATGATCGTTTATTAGTAGATGGTGGGGTGATTGATCGTATTCCTGTATCCGTTGTAAAAGACTTAGGCGCTGATATTGTAATTGCTGTGGATGTATCTCCAATTAAGGTAAACGGAGAAGTCACATCCATTTACGATGTTATTATGCAGAGTATTGAAATTATGCAACATGAGCTGGTTGTTAATCGGCAAATTGCTTCAGATTTAATGATGCGTCCAGCAGTAGAACAATTTAGTTCTCGTGCTTTCACCAATATTGAAGACATTATTCGAGTTGGAGAAGAAGAGGCTGAAAAACACATTCAGAAAATTCACTTATTAATTGAGCAGTGGAAGGAGAAAAATAATGTTTAAGCGTTTTCGGTTTCTAAATGCAATTTTAATTGGGGTTATATTGGTAATGTTACTTGTCTATGTACGCCTTCCGTATTATATAACAAAGCCAGGTATGGCGGTAAAATTAGAACCATATGTACAAGTTGATGGTGGAAAGAAAGAATCAGGTGATTTTATGCTCGTGACAGTTTCAATGGGGCCTGCAAATGTTATAAATTTAATAACTGCCCAATTTAATAAATATAATCACATTTCTAAAGCAGAGGAAATTTTACAAAAAGGCGAGAGCGATGAGGAGTATCAGTTTCGCCAAGCGTATGCAATGAAAGAATCTCAAAATGCAGCGATTTATAATGCTTATAAACGTGCAAATCGTTCAGTTTCCTTTCAAGAGAAAGGAGTATTAGTTGCTGGGGTTGCTAAAAATATGTCCGCCGAAGGAAAATTAAAACTTGGGGATGTAATTGTCGCTGTTGATGGTCAGCCCTTTGAAGCGATAGACCAATTTATTGCGTACATGGCAGGGAAAAAAGAAGGTGAAGTAGTAAATATTGAATATATTCGGGAGGAAAAGCGTTCATCGGAAAAGTTAACACTAAAACAAATTCCTGATGGTAAGGGTCGTGCAGGAATTGGGGTTTCAATTGCTCCTTATAAGGAATTAGTAGTAGATCCAAAAGTGAAGATCGATTCACATGAAATTGGTGGTCCCTCGGCGGGATTAATGTTTACATTGGAAATTTATAATCAATTAATTGAAAAAGATATGACGAAAGGCCATGAAATTGCAGGGACAGGAACCATTAATGAAAAGGGAGAAATTGGTCCGATTGGCGGTATTCAACAAAAGGTTGTAGCTGCTAGTGATGCGCGTGCAGAAATATTCTTTGCTCCAAATGAAAAAGGGGCACCAAAATCGAATTATAAAGAAGCGCTTGAAGCAGCGAAAGATATTAAGACAAAGATGAAAATTGTACCAGTAGATACATTGGATGATGCGTTAACATATTTAGAAAAAATGTTAGAAAAAAAGTAAACCTCTCGCTCTAGAGAGGTTTTTTTATAAAAAGGTATTCGTCGTTTCATCGTACCGAATAGGATGTTGCGTTATATCCTTTTGTATACATTTTGTACGTAAAGGTTCTTGTAACACTGAAAAATAAACAGCATTTGCTCTTCGGTCTATATCTAGAACTGGATGCTTGAATGTCTTCGTATGTGTAAGAAGTGGGAGCCCTAGATTTTTTTTATGTTTCGAAATATAAGTTTGTCCTTTTTGTGACATACCAAGTAAACGGATATATGGTGAATGGTGTTCTATATGTGCTTTTTCCATTGCCTCTTTTGTTGTATTCGTTAAAATATGTGTACATGCTCGTTGTAATCTAGTCCATGTATAACGTTTCGTTTTTAACGCTTCCATGAAAGTAAGAAATGAGGAGGCAGTATATATTTTTGATAAAATACGATGCTCCAATCCTTCCTCTATTTCATATATATGTTGTAATTCCTGAGAAGACATCGTAAGGAGTTTGTATTTGAAAAATGGGAAATAATTTTCCCAACAATGTAGCGTATGGTATGTTCGCTTATAGTATTCTAAAAGAGATGCAGTATCATTTGGTACAAATGGATAAATGGTTTTGAATGAATCATTGTTACTAAATAACTGTTTGCGAATGCTAGTTGCACTTGCGATATGATTATCTTGAAAGGTTTCGTCATGGTAATGGGAGGCGAACCTTTCGATGGTATGTGCATGAATTGAACTCTTTTGTGAAAGAATTGCTTCGATGTAGTGTAAGCCTAATATATTATTTGGCTGGGACATATCAACAGTATTGACACCCGATAAAATATGTGAGAAGGCTTGAGATGTTGCTTTAGCATAGCTGTTTCCAGCATCCATAAATTGCTGCACCAGTTGATTGAAGGTATCATTTTCTTTTTGACGTAAAGAAATGGTGTTATAGAAATTTTGAACTTCTCCATCCTCACTGCCAAAGCAAATTTCAGAAACGCCAAGAGCATCTAAAATAGAAATGGCTCCGTTAGCAAATGTTTCGGCTTTTTGTGTTGCGAATGCATAAGGGAGCTCAACAACAAGATCTATACCACCAGCTAGAGCCATCTTGGTTCGATACCATTTTGATACGAGAGCTGGTTCGCCGCGTTGTAAAAAAGGTCCGCTCATGACAGCGATTGTAATGTCAGACTGTGTTAACTTTTTTGTTTGTTGCACATGATAAGCATGACCGTTATGAAAGGGGTTATATTCAACAATAATACCGCTTGCCTTTATGATAATCTCTCCTTTCGATGTAGCATCTTTTCTAAAAACATGATAATCTATATATTATTTCCTATAATGACTTCATTATAGTGTAAAGAAAAAACATTGACAAATATAAAATGGCTAGCTATAATTTTGTTTGTTGCCTTGAGGTGATATGATATGAAATGGTCCATCCATCAATTAAATAAATTGAGACATAAAGGATTGACATTGGATGAGATGGTAGATGTAAGTGAGCTAAAAGTAGTCGAGAAAGAAATTCGCGAAATTAATCCTGTTCATGTAACAGGTAGAGTTGATTTTGGCTCCAGTAAGTTTACGTTTCATCTACATATAACTGGAAGCATGGTTTTACCATGTTCTCGCTCTTTAGTAGATGTAACATTACCATTTGACATTAAAACAACTGAGGTGTTCCAAACTTCAGTAGAAGAGTACGAAACGGAAGCGGAAATCCATTACTTAGAAGGAGAAGTACTTGACTTACTCCCTATAATCAAGGAAAATATACTTTTGGAGATTCCAATGCAAATTTTCAGTGATGATGTTTCCGGTGGAGCACCGACGCAAGGTCAAGACTGGCAAGTGATTTCGGAAGAAAGCAAAGAAAAGCCTGTTGATCCAAGGTTAGCAGGACTTGCGAAGTTTTTTGACAAATAATCGGAAGACTGGTTCAGGCCTTCATATGAAAATAACTATTTCTTTTAAGGAGGTGGGAAGAATGGCTGTACCTTTTAGAAGAACTTCTAAAACAGTAAAAAGAAAGCGTCGTACGCATTTCAAATTATCAGTACCTGGTATGGTAGAGTGCCCAAGCTGTGGTGAAGCGAAATTAGCTCACCGTGTATGTAAAGCATGCGGTACTTACAAAGGTAAAGAAGTAATCAGCAAATAATTGCAGAGATAAACGCAGAAGATATTCTTCTGCGTTTATTTTTTTGTCTTTTTTCTATCTTGAAGAAAGAAGAGGTTTTTTTATCATTCTCCTCGAACATAGTTTTGTGAAATGAAAGGGGAGATGATTGATAATGAAACTTTTGGCGGAGCGGAAAGAAGATGTAATGTGGATTACACTAAATCGCCCAAAGAATCACAATGCAATTGATAAAGAAATGACGAATTTATTAGAAAAATTGATAAAAGAAATAAGGCGAGAAGATTGGATTAAATGTGTGGTTATTGCAGGAAATGGAAAATCATTTTGCGCAGGAGGAGACTTAGAGGAGTTTCATGGATTGAAAACGGAAAGGGCTGCTTATGAGATGCTCGAACGAATGGGAAGGGTTTTGTATGATATTATGACGCTTCCTGTCCCTACAGTAGCGCTTATAAATGGTGCGGCTATTGGAGGGGGATGTGAACTTGCTGTGGCGTGTGATTATCGTTTTGCCTCTAAAGATGCGGTCATTGGCTTTATCCAAGGGAATTTAGGAATTATAACTGGATGGGGAGGGGCTGCGATGTTGCATGAGAGGGTTTGCTATTATCAAGCGATGACAATGCTTTGTTCAGCACATCGTTTTTCTGCCGAGGAAGCAAGTAACTATGGATTTGTAAATGAGGTATTTCCCGGTGATGTCATGAAAGCGTGTCATAAATGGTTAGAGAATATGATTGTTCCGAATATCAAAGTTCAAAAAGCGTATAAAGCTGTTGCGATTCGAAAGTGGGAAGAAAATAATTTACGAGAGCGGATGAAAGAAGAAATAACCGAATGTGCACGTTTATGGGAGTCTGAAGAGCATAGTCAGGCTATTGCAGCATTTTTAAGAAAATAGAAAAATATATTCTTTACATGTTCGTATTCTATCTTTTCTAGTAACTGCATATGTTTAATAAAAAATGCATAAGGAGGACTAGAGGGATGGCGACAACAAGACAAGATGCATGGATTGATGATGAAGATTTACTTCTGGCAGAAGTGGTACTCCGGCATATTCGTGAAGGCGGAACGCAACTTTCCGCATTTAAAGAAGTAGGTAGACATTTATCTCGTACACCTGCAGCATGTGGATTTAGATGGAATTCTTATGTTAGAAAGCAATATAAAGAACGTATTGAAGAGGCAAAACAAATTCGTAAGGTAGAAAATTATGAAGTAAGGCAACCGAAAGTGGCGGAGTTTTCTCCTGTATCGATTACATTAGAGGATGTCATTGCTTTTTTACAAAAATATAAAGGTGAAGAAGAAGTAAAAGAATCCCACCAAAAAATTGAGTTGTTACAAAAGGAAAAAGAACAGCTTCTTCAGCGATTAGCTGTATATGAAGAAGAGTATCGTACTTTGCTTGATTATATTGATCGAAAAAGAAGTGTGATGGTGCTAGAAACAAAAGGAAAAGATACAATTTATGAGCATGAAACACTAGAAAAGTTGAAAAAATAAAAACAGCTGAATAACAGCTGTTTTTATTTTATGCTGATTCTTCGTTTGTAACCGCATTCAAATTGGTTTCTGGATGCCAAATATAAAATTCACCATCAGTCGTTGATACTTGCCTGAAATTTTGTTTATCCCAAAACGCAGCCGATTGAATGCGGGCTGTTGTTTTGATCGGAAATTGTAGCTGTTTTGCGTAGTTAACAAGCATTTGACCAAAACCTTGTTTTTGAAAGTTTGGTAACACTTCAAGCTTTGAAAGTTCTACGTAAGTTCCAGTAATCTCAAGATCTGATTCACCATGTCTCCTCATATACAAGCTCATACGCGCGATAAGGGATCCACCGTAATAAATGCCGTAAAAAGGAGACTCGCTGCCGTTTTCAATAATATTTGCTTGTAATTCTTCAAACATGGAGAGTTCTTGAGCACCGCAGCCTTTAAATTTTTTAAATTCGCCTAATGTTTTATAGTTGATGAGCAAACGCTCAACTTTTGGGAATGTCATTACATCACATCCTTTTCTCGTTTTAGAAAATGAAGAAAAGTATAAATATTCTCAATAATATTATAACTCATTTTTTCATTTTTATGAAGAAAATAGAATATTTCTTTCAGTATTTTTTTGAAGTGTTTGCTAAACTAGTCATAGGAAGGCGATTTATACATATTTATGAAATGTACTTTCGATTGTTGAAATATAAA
Organism: Bacillus sp. TL12; assembly: GCF_022625245.1. Lineage (NCBI taxonomy): Bacteria > Bacillati > Bacillota > Bacilli > Caryophanales > Bacillaceae > Bacillus > Bacillus sp. TL12. The sequence goes on from NZ_JAJJBY010000005.1 coordinate 96,119, forward strand.
TAAGATATAATTAATGTTAGGACAAGTATAGAGGGGAGGAAATCAGAAGGCTTTTAATTAATGGCAGAATATATTTCTTTTTGGCACTCGTTAGGAGCTTCTGAAGGATAGAGATGAAAATTGGGATTGTTGGTCCGGGAGCGATTGGTTTGTTATTTGCCTTTTATTTAAAAAAGAACAAACAGGATGTTACATTATTTACAAGAACAGTAGAACAAGCTGAAAAGTTAATGCAGGAAGGGATAAGGTGTATTTGTAAGGGAGAAGTGGAAACGGTATTTATAAATGTTATGCCATTAGAGAATATTGTAGACGAACAAATGGACTATATGTTCATTGCTGTTAAACAATATCATTTAGCGAATATACTTCCTTTCATAAAAGAACAAAGACGGATTATCTTTTTACAAAATGGGATGTCTCATCTGCACATCTTGCAAGAAATAAAGTGTAAAAATGTAGCGGTGGGGATTGTAGAGCATGGGGCAAAAAAAGAAAATGAATATACAGTGAAGCATACAGGGGTAGGGGTGACGAAATTTGGAGTGGTACATGGTGATTTGTCTCAATTTGAGTCACTATTAGATTGTTTTTCTCTAAAATATTTTCGGGTGCAAGTAGAAGAAAATTGGAAACAGACGATGTGTTATAAACTTGTAATAAATGCCTGTATTAATCCGCTAACAGCTTTATACGGTATACAAAATGGAGAATTGTTGTCGAATCCTTATTTTTATAAAGTTATGGAGCAAATATTTCAAGAGGTTGTGTTTCTTGCAGGGGAGGGCGAAAAAGAAGAGCTGTGGCAATTGGTTTGTCGTGTATGTGAAACCACAGCCAGTAATACCTCTTCTATGTTAGCTGATGTAAGAGAGAATCGAGAGACGGAAATTGATGCTATTGTTGGCTATGCGATAGAAGAAGCGAGGAAACAACAAAAACAAGTTCCCACACTGCAATTTTTATACAATTCAATAAAGGGATTAGCACGATAAGAGATATTCTTTGCTTTTACATCGAACATTGACTACAATTTGGATTGGTGAGAGAACAGGATAGGAAAGGAAGAATTATATGGAGATAAAAGAAATCTCTGTTCCACTACAAGGTGTTGTGGCGGACTATATGAAGGGTAAAAAAGAAGTGCAGGCATACTTCGATTATCCGTTAACAGAAGATGGATTCGGACAACGTCTGCATGATTTGCGTGATAAGAAGTTTTTTCGTCAGGACTTAGTGGCACATTTATTAGAATATAATACGAATTTACATGCTGGAGAGCATACTCTTCGGAATATAGAGGCGCTAGCGGATGAAAATACATATGTTGTTGTTGGAGGACAACAGGCAGGATTATTAACAGGACCTCTTTATACTGTGCATAAGATTATTTCGATTTTACAGCTTGCAAAAGAAAAAGAAGCAAGTTTAGGAGTTCGAGTCGTTCCAGTTTTTTGGATTGCTGGCGAAGACCACGATATCGATGAAATTAACCATGTGTTTGTAATGAAAAATAAAAAAGTAAAAAAGACAATTTTTCATGATCGTCATCCGAAAAAGGCGAGTGCGTCTGAATCTGACATTTCGATAGAAGATTGTAGAAAGTGGCTTGAAGAAATTTTTAAAACATATCCAGAAACGAATTTTACAAAGGATGTATTACAGTTTGTTGAAGATGCTTTGCAGAATTCACGTACATATGTAGATTTCTTTGCGCATCTTATTATGAAATTATTTGTAGATTCAGGCTTGATTCTCGTTGATTCGCATCATCCAGCGTTAAGGAAATTGGAAGTCTCCTTTTTTAAACAAATACTAAGTCGATATAAAGAAGTGCAGACGAGTCTTCAAAAGCAACAGAAATTAGTAAGGGAGCAAGGATATAAGTCAATTATTGAGACGAAACCAAATGCAGTGCATATATTTATGCAAATTGATGAAGAACGTGTGTTGTTAGAAGAAGAGAATGGAAAATTTATTGGAAAAGATGGTACTTATTCGTTTTCGTATGAAGAATTGATAGCAGAAATGGAAAGAAATCCGGAACGATTTAGCAATAATGTTGTAACAAGACCGCTTATGCAAGAATATATATTTCCGACATTAGCGTTTATTGGAGGGCCTGGTGAAATTGCTTACTGGAGTGAATTACAGCAAGTATTTCATGTGTTTGGTTTTCGTGTGCCTCCTGTTGTTCCAAGACTTACAATGAGCTACATGGAACGCGATATTTTTACAGATCTACACGATTTGCGATTACAAGAGAGTGATCCGTTTTTGAATGATATAAGTAAGTTACGTGAAGAGTGGCTTTCTAACCAAATAGAAGAACCGATTGATAAGCAGTTTATAGAAGCGACGGAGAAAATGATGGATATTCATAGCTCTTTACAGGCGTTTGTAAAAAAAGTAGATCCAGGACTACAATCGTTTGCTGAGAAAAATGAATGGAAAATTAAAGAGCAAATGGAGCTGCTAGAAAGAACGTTAAAGCGGAATGTTGAGAAAAAACATGAAGTAGAGCTAAATAAATTCCGTCGTTTGCAATATGCGCTTCGCCCGTTAGGTGCGCCGCAAGAACGGGTATGGAATATATGTTATTATTTAAATCAATTTGGATTAGACTTTGTTGAACGAGTGATGAAGCAATCCTACTCTTGGGACGGTAAACATCATATTATAAAACTATAAAATCTTGCTCTTAGGAGCAGGATTTTATTTTTGATTTGTGGAATTTACTGTAAAGAGTTTTTTCTGAATTATCGAACGAATTAACCGGGAGTATGATATTGACAATGAAACGCGTGCATATGACAAAATAGAACAAAACGTAAACGTATTATTGTGCTTTTCGACATGTTTTTATTTAATTTCCCGCAAAAAATGATAAAATTTAGTATATAATAAAGTGAGACTGCGATTTGTGGATATTAGATTTCCACTGACGCCAAGTTGGATGTGATATGTTTTCGGAGTATTAATTTGCTCGCACATTGTGTGGGTTATTAAAAGAAAAAAGGAGACATTCAACGTAATTATTTTGCAAAAAGTAGGTGCAACAATGTTTAAACACGTAACAGTTCTTTTAAAAGAAACAGTAGATGGTTTGGATATAAAACCCGGTGGTACATATGTGGATTGTACGCTAGGTGGCGGGGGACATAGTTCTTATTTATTATCCCAACTAACGGAAGGAGGAAAGTTAATTGCATTTGACCAAGATGAGATTGCGATTCAAAATGCAAAAGAAAAATTTTCTTCTTATGGTGATCAATTTGTAACAGTGAAGAGTAATTTCCGCTATTTATCAGAGAAATTACACGAATTGGGAATAACAGAAGTAGATGGTATTTTATTTGATTTAGGTGTTTCATCCCCACAATTAGATACACCAGAACGTGGTTTTAGTTATCATCATGATGCACCCTTAGATATGAGGATGGATCAAGATGCCTCATTAACGGCATATGATGTTGTGAACAACTGGTCATATGAACAACTCGTAAGAATCTTTTTCCAATATGGTGAAGAAAAATTCTCAAAGCAAATTGCAAGGAAAATTGAAGCATATCGTGAGAATAAGACGATTGAAACAACCGGAGAGTTAGTGGAGTTAATTAAAGAAGGAATTCCAGCTCCAGCACGTAGAACGGGAGGACATCCTGCAAAACGAGTATTTCAAGCGATTCGTATTGCTGTAAATGACGAATTGAAAGTGTTTGAAGAAGCGCTAGAATCTGCGATTGGAATGGTCAAGCCTGGTGGAAGAATTAGTGTCATTACGTTCCATTCGTTGGAAGATCGTATTTGTAAAACAACATTTAAACGAAATAGTTCAACGCCACAGCTTCCTCCAGGATTACCAATTATTCCGGATGAATTTAAGCCGAAACTAAAACTCATTACAAGAAAACCGATTTTACCTTCTGATGAAGAGTTAGAAGAAAATAATCGAGCTCGTTCTGCAAAGTTACGGATCGCTGAAAAACGATAAAAAGGAGAGAGAGGTATGACAAATTTAGCTGTAAAGTATAAACAACAACAAGTACAAGAGCAAGAACAAACTCAAATTCCACAGCAAAAAGTACAATCAAAGGTAAAAACAAAGATTACAAGAATTGAAAAATTGATGTACGTAGCTTTTGTTGGTTTTTTATTATACGCTTGCGTTGCTTTTATTGGAAATAAAGCAGGACTGTACCAAGTTGATGCGGAAGCAGCAAAAATAGAGAATTCCATTGTGAAACAACAAAAAACAAATCAAGAATTACAAGCTGAAGTGGAAAAGTTAAGCCGCTATGAACGTATCGCAGAAATCGCAAAAAAACACGGGTTAGAAATTAATGCGAATAATGTGAAAGGTTTACATTAATATAGTAGGTGTGAAGAAAATATGAAAATGAATATGAACAAATTTCATACCAATAAAGGAGCAGGTTACTTTATGATATTTTTTCTCCTGCTCTTTTTGCTGTTGTTAGCCCGATTTTTTTATATTCAAGCGACAGGAACGGTACATGGACAAGATTTAAAGAAACTTGCACAAGAAAAGCATAATAAAAATGGCGTACTTGAAGCGAATCGTGGAACGATTTATGATCAGAATGGACATGTGTTAGCGCAAGATGCGAACTCATACAGGATGGTGGCGGAATTAAAAGGTGACGATTCTGTAAAAGATAAAGAGGATACTGCAAAGAAAATTGCAGGCGTACTTGGGAAAGGCGAAGACGAAATTTTAGCCACTTTAAACAAAGATAAGCGTCAGGTAGAGTTTGGAACGTTAGGAAAAAACTTGACGAAAGAGACGAAAGATCAAATAGAAGCTCTTAAGCTACCAGGCATTTCATTTGTTACCGAAAAAGCTAGGGTGTATCCAAATGGAGATTTCGCATCTTACGTGTTAGGTTTTGCAAAACCTAACGATAATGGAATTGCGGAGGGGAAATTTGGATTAGAAAAGAGTTTAGATAAGTATTTGCGTGCTTCAAATGGAAGTGTAGCGTATACAGGAGATCGTAATGGTGTTTCTCTTGATGGTGGGAAACAAAGTGTGAAGCCACCGAAAAATGGACAAAATGTATATTTAACGATTGATCAACGTATTCAAGGGTTTTTAGAGGATGCGATGAAAGCAGCTGATCAGCATTATGAACCTTCCATGTTAATTGGAGTGGTTGCAGACCCAAAAACAGGAAAAGTACTAGGGATGTCTAGTCGACCTAGCTATGATCCAAATAAGCGTGATATTGAATACTTTTTAAATGATCCAATCGCAAATGCGTATGAGCCGGGGTCTACAATGAAAATCTTTACATTAGCTGCGGCAATTAATGAAGGTGTATATAATGGTCAAGAATATTATCAGTCAGGTACATATCCCGTTGGAAATCGTAAAATAAAAGACCATAACGGTGGTGCAGGTTGGGGATCTATTACATTTGATGAAGGTGTTGAACGCTCTTCTAACGTTGCGTTTGCTATTTTAGGAGATCAAAAACTGGGTGCAGAGCGTTTCCGACAATATATTCATAAGTTTGGATTAGATGAAAAAACTGGTATTGACTTACCTGGTGAAGGTGAGAATACAATTATATTTGACCAGCAGATTCAGCAGGTAACAACTGCATTTGGACAAGGGTCAACTGTAACGCCAATACAGCTTGTACAAGCCGCAACTGCAATTGCGAATGATGGGAAGATGATGAAACCGTATGCCATCGATCGAATTGTAGATCCAATAACGAATAAAGTGGAGTTACAGCATAAACCAGAAGATGTAGGAAAGCCGGTTTCAAAAGAAACAGCAGCGCAAGTACGACAATTACTAGAACAAGTTGTTACATCGCCAAAAGGTACGGGGAATGCGTATAAAATCGATGGATACTCCGTTGGTGGTAAAACGGGGACAGCGCAAATTCCGGATGGAAAAGGCGGATATATGACAGGCAGAGAAAATTATATTTTTTCATTCCTAGGTATGGCACCGATGGACGATCCCCAGTTAATTGTTTACTTTGCAATTAAGCAACCGAAATTAAAAGATAATGAATATGGAGCAAAACCTCTTGCAGAAATGTTTAAATCTGTAACGAAAAATAGCTTAGAGTACTTAAAAATTAAACCGAATGAAGTGAAAGATTCGAAGAAATATGTGAAAGAGCAGCAGGCGGTTGTGCCAGATGTAACTGGGAAAACAATGGAAGAGGCGAAAGCGATATTAGAAAAAGCCGAATTCCGTCCAATTATACTAGGTGAAGGAAAAGTAAAACAACAAGTACCAAAAGTGACTGAAAAAACATTGAGGGGCGATCGAGTCTTCTTAGTAGGAGATAAACCGCTAATGCCAAATGTACAAGGATGGGCGCTTCGTGATGTAATGAATTTAGCGAAAACGTTAAATCTTAATTTGAAACCATCTGGTACAGGATATGTGACGGAACAAAGTGTGGCTGAAGGAACGCCGTTACAAGCAGGTACGGAATTAGCTGTAACACTCGTACCACCGCTCGAACCACAGCAAGAGGCAGAAAATCCATAATAGTGTAGATGTATATCATGCAAGAGATGTAAGAGGTTCTATCTGAACAGGTACAAGCATATATTGGAACAAGCTAGGCGTGAAGGAGGCTTGTTCCAATATGCGTGTATCGAATGTAACAGTTAGAAAACGACTCATTTTTATACTGATATCAGGTATACTCATTTTTACAATTATTGATATTCGTCTTGGATATGTACAGTTTTTTCTTGGGAATATGTTAACAGATCGTGCGAAAGATTCGTGGAGTCGTAATATTACTTTTGAACCTGAACGAGGGAAAATTTTAGATCGAAATGGTGTAGAGCTTGCAACGAATAAAAGTGCACCAACTGTCTTTGTTGTACCGAGACAAATTGAAAAACCAACAGAGACTGCAGAGAAGTTGGCTGCAGTTTTAGGTGTGCAAAAAGAGGAAATCTATAAGCGGATTACAAAAAAAGAGTCTATTGTAAGATTGGACAAAGGCGGAAGAAAAATTTCTCATGATAAAGCAAAGGAAGTACGTGCCTTAAGTCTAAAAGGTGTTTATATTGCTGAAGATTCTATTCGGTATTATCCTTTTGGAAAATATTTATCGCATGTACTAGGTTTTGCTGGTAGTGACAATCAAGGGCTTATGGGACTTGAGGCATATTATGATAAAGAGTTAAATGGTGATAAAGGGCATGTGCGCTTTTTTGCAGATGCGAAAGGACAAAGAATGCCGAATGTTGGAGATGATTTCAAAAAACCAGAGGCCGGTTTAGATTTGAAACTAACGATCGATTCTCAAATTAATACGATTATAGAGAGAGAAATGAATATTGCAGATTCTACGTATAACCCAGATGGTATGATTGCGATCGCCATGAATCCAAAAAATGGTGAGATTTTAGGAATGTCAAGTCGACCAAGTTTTGATCCAGCAGATTTTCAGAGTGTTTCACCAGAAGTGTTTAATCGAAACTTGCCTGTATGGAGTACATACGAGCCAGGATCGACTTTTAAAATCATTACATTAGCTGCAGCTTTAAATGAAAAATTAGTAGACTTGGAGAAAGATACGTTTTATGATGATGGAGCAGCTGAAGTTGGTGGAGCTAGGTTACGTTGTTGGAAAGCTGGTGGCCATGGTAGTCAAACCTTTTTAGAAGTTGTTCAAAATTCTTGTAACCCAGGTTTTATTGAGCTTGGGGATCGTCTTGGAAAAGAAAAGTTATTTCAATATATTCATGATTTTGGATTTGGACAAAAGACAGGAATTGATTTACAAGGAGAAGGAAAAGGGATTTTATTTAACTTGGATAGGGTTGGTCCGGTTGAACAAGCGACTACTTCTTTCGGGCAGGGGGTTTCTGTTACACCAATTCAGCAAGTTGCTGCGGTAGCGGCAGCTGTAAATGGTGGGACGTTATATCAGCCCTATATTGCGAAAGAGTTTGTTGATCCCTCGAATAATCAAGTTGTAAGGAAGAAAACACCGGTCGAAAAAAGAAAAGTTATTTCCAAGGAAACATCGGAAAAAGTCCGCTATGCGTTAGAAAATGTTGTAGCGAAAGGTTCTGGTAAAGGTGCATATATTGATGGTTATCGTGTTGGTGGAAAAACGGGAACTGCCCAAAAGGTAAAAGATGGAAAGTATTTAGATAATAACTATATAGTATCTTTTATTGGATTTGCTCCAGCAGATGACCCGCAAATTGTTGTGTACGTTGCGGTTGATAACCCAAAAGGAGTTACTCAATTTGGGGGAGTTGTTGCTGCACCAATTGTAGGGAATATTCTTCGCGATGTGCTTCCTGTTATGGGAGTAGAGCCACGCAAAGAGCAAGTTGAAAAGGAATATAAATGGGGCGATACACCTACGATAGAAGTTCCAGATTTAATTGGGATGAAGAAGAAAGATTTACAAACGCAACTTGTAGATTTACAGCTTGATGTAAGTGGTGAGGGTGATAAAGTAATTAAACAATCGCCAGAAGCTGGTGCCAAAGTAAAAGAAGGTTCGAAAATTAGAATTTACTTCGGTAATTAAAGGTTAGAGATTGTGTTTTATGATACAATTGGTGGAAGTTGGGGTAAAATAAATATCTGTTTTCATAGAAATTTATTTTCTATGAAAACAGAATATATTGCTCTCGAATATAAGAGATAGAGTGAAAAAAATATTAGTGAAGCTATTATACGCTACACTGATAAATGAGTCTGATCTTTTAAGGCTCTTATCAAATGCTTCCTTTCTCCATTTTAACGAATGAAGGACGGGGAAATTACTTATTAAGTAAGAGATAAATAAACAATGTAGAGAGGGTTTAGTGAAATGAAGTTGCACACACTTGTATCATGTTTGCATGATTTTCCAGTTGTTCCAAAAGAAAATCCAGAAATTACATCCATTGAAGCAGATTCACGTAAAGTGACAAATGGAAGCTTATTTGTATGTATGAAAGGGTATACGGTTGATAGCCATGATTTTGCTAAGCAAGCAGCCGCGCAAGGTGCGGCTGCTATTGTTGCGGAAAGACCGATTGATGTTGACGTTCCAGTTGTACTTGTGAAAAATACCTATCGTTCTTTAGCGGTTTTAGCTGATTATTTTTACGGACAGCCAACACATAAGTTACACTTGATTGGGATTACAGGTACAAATGGAAAGACAACAACGTCGCATATTATGGATGAAATCATGCGAGCACATGGTCATAAAACAGGGCTGATTGGAACAGTTAATATGAAAATCGGTGATGAAACATTCGAGGTGAAAAATACAACGCCAGATGCACTGACACTTCAGCAGACGTTTCAACGTATGATTGAGCAAAATGTAAATAGTGCAGTAATGGAAGTTTCTTCACATGCATTAGATCTTGGCCGTGTACATGGTTGTGATTATGATGTGGCAGTATTTACAAATTTAACACAGGATCATTTAGATTATCATAAAACGATGGAAGAATATAAACATGCAAAAGGTTTGCTATTTGCTCAGCTTGGTAATAGCTATCATCATGGTCGTGAAAAGTACGCCGTGTTAAATAATGACGATCCAGCAGCAGAAGAGTATATGAGAAGTACTGCCGCTACAGTTATTACGTATGGAATTGATACACATAGTGATATTATGGCAAAAGATATTGTGATGACGAGCGGTGGAACAACATTTACTCTTGTTACGCCAAATGAGAGTTTAAATATTACGATGAAGTTAATTGGCAAGTTTAACGTATACAATGTTTTAGCAGCGACAGCAGCTACTCTTGTTTCGGGTGTACCTTTACAAACAATTATTGATGTTGTGAGAAAGCTAACTGGAGTTCCAGGTCGGTTTGAAGTCGTGGATGGTGGTCAGGATTATACAGTTATCGTCGATTATGCACATACATCAGATAGTTTAGAAAATGTATTAACGACAGCAAAACAATTTGCGAAAGGGAATGTGTATTGTATTGTTGGTTGTGGCGGTGATCGCGATCGGATGAAAAGACCAATTATGGCGGGTGTCGCTACAGAATATGCAACACATGCAATCTTGACTTCAGATAATCCGAGGAGTGAAGATCCAAAAGCAATTTTAGATGATATGTTAACAGGTGCAAAAGGAAATAATTATAAAGTAATTGTTGATCGAAAAGAAGCGATTTTCTACGCAGTTTCAGAGGCGAAAGCAGAAGATATTATTATCATTGCTGGAAAAGGGCATGAAACGTACCAAATTATTGGCAAAGAAGTACATCATTTTGACGATCGTGAAATTGCAAAAGAGGCAATCACTGAGCGTCTAAACAACAAAGAGTAACAACATGAGAGGGGGACTACATGTGCTTGAACAAGGTTTATTAGTAACGGCTGGGGTAGCTTTCTTAATTTCAGTTGCCCTTTCGCCATTGTTTATTCCATTTTTACGTAAGTTAAAGTTTGGACAGAGTATTCGTGATGAAGGACCGAAATCACATCAAAAGAAATCAGGAACACCAACGATGGGTGGTATTGTCATTTATGTGTCTATGATGGTGACAACACTTATTATGGCAATTAAATTTAAACATTTAGGTGCGGAAGTATCATTATTGTTATTAGTTACATTTGGCTATGGATTGATTGGCTTTTTAGATGACTATATAAAAGTTGTTAAAAAAAGAAATCTTGGTTTAACATCAAAACAAAAATTAATCGGTCAGCTAGTTATTGCAATTGCATTCTTTGTAATTGCAAAAGGACAGGGATTTGATACAAATTTAATGATTCCAGGAACCGATATTAAATTTGACTTACACTGGGCGTATTTTATTCTTGTGCTGTTTATGCTCATCGGTGGATCAAATGCAGTTAATTTAACGGATGGTCTAGATGGATTATTATCAGGAACAGCTGCAATTGCATTTGGAGCATTTGGCATTATTGCAGTTGCGCAAAATCAGTATGCAGTAGCGATTTTCTGTATGGCCGTTGTTGGAGCGGTACTTGGATTTTTAGTATTTAATGCAAATCCAGCTAAGGTGTTTATGGGAGATACAGGCTCTCTTGCTTTAGGTGGTGCAATAGCCGCTGTAGCCATTTTATTAAAACAAGAATTATTGCTTGTTGTAATTGGCGGCGTATTTGTAATGGAAACATTATCTGTTATTATTCAAGTTATTTCATTTAAAACGACAGGGAAACGTGTCTTTAAAATGAGTCCACTGCATCATCATTACGAATTATGTGGTTGGTCAGAGTGGCGTGTTGTTGTAACATTCTGGTCTGTAGGATTTTTATTGGCAGTATTAGGAATTTATATCGGGGTGTGGATGTAATTGAAAACTGTAACTGACTATCAAAATAAAAATATTCTTGTATTAGGTATTGCAAAAAGTGGTTATGCGGCAGCAACTTTACTAAAAAACTTAGGTGCCAATGTCATTGTAAATGACGGGAAACCTTTAGCTGAGAATGTATTAGCTGCAGAATTACAAGCAAAGGGAATGGACGTTGTATGCGGTGGTCATCCGCTAGAATTGTTAGAAAGAAATATTTCACTTGTTGTAAAAAATCCAGGGATTCCATATTCTAATCCACTACTTGTTGCAGCGAAAGAAAAACAAATTCCAATTGTAACAGAAGTGGAACTCGCGTATCGTATTTCAGAGGCCCCATTTGTTGGAATTACAGGATCTAATGGTAAAACAACAACAACAATGCTAACATTTGAAATGCTGAAAGAAGGGAAGAAACATCCTGTTATTGCTGGAAACATAGGTACGGTAGCATGTGAGGTTGCGCAGACGGCGAAAGAAAATGAAGTAGTTGTTACAGAGCTTTCATCATTCCAGTTAATGGGTGTGGAAACATTTCAACCTAAAATTGCAGCATTTTTAAATTTATTTGAAGCGCATTTAGATTACCATGGTACTAAGAAAGAATATGGTTTAGCAAAAGCGAATATTTTTAAGAACCAAACTGAAGCAGATTACAGTGTAATGAATGCAGATGATGCAGAGGTAATGGCCTTATCGGCAAATAGTAAAGGGCAAAAAGTATTATTTTCAGCTATGAAAGTAATTGAAGATGGTGCATGTATGAAAGATGACGCTCTTTATTTTAAAGGTGAGAAAGTTGTTGAAGTTGGTGACATCGTCTTACCAGGTAAGCATAACTTGGAAAATATTTTAGCTGCAATGAGTATTGCTAAATTGCTAGGGGTAGCAAATGAGGCTATTGTTACAGTATTAAAACGCTTTACAGGTGTAAAACATCGTCTAGAGTATGTAACAACGATTAACAATCGTAAGTTTTATAATGATTCCAAAGCGACGAACATGCTAGCGACAGAAAAGGCTTTATCAGCATTCGCGCAGCCTGTTATTTTGCTAGCAGGCGGGCTTGATCGTGGAAATGAATTTGATGATTTAATTCCGTATTTTGAACATGTAAAAGCAATTGTGACATATGGACAAACTGCACCAAAATTAGTAAAGGCAGCGGAAAAAGCAGGATTAGATATGATTGAAACTGTCGATAATTTAGAAGAGGCAGTAGAACGAGCATATGCTCATTCTACAGATGGAGATATTATTCTTCTTTCACCAGCATGTGCGAGCTGGGATCAATTTAAAACATTTGAAGAAAGAGGAGACATTTTTATACAAGCTGTGCATAAACTTATATAAAGTAAACAAAACATCAGTAGGCTAACACCTACTGATGTTTTGTTACATAGAATAAAAAAGCTTCTTCAAAAGAGGTGGTGCTCATTGCCAATGAAGAAAACACCTGATTTTATTTTAATTATCGTTACGCTTTTGTTGTTAACAATTGGAATGATAATGGTCTACAGTGCAAGTGCTGTCTGGGCTTCCTATAAGATGGGTGATTCATTCTTTTTTGCAAAACGACAGCTGTTATTTGCGGGGATTGGTGTAGCTGCTATGTTTTTTATTATGAGAATTGACTATTGGACATGGCGAACCTATTCGAAGGTGATTTTACTAGTTTGTTTTATTCTCCTTATCCTTGTTCTGATTCCTGGAGTTGGACTTGTTCGGGGGGGAGCGCGAAGCTGGATTGGTGTTGGAGCATTTTCGATTCAACCATCAGAATTTATGAAATTTGCGATGATCATTTTTTTAGCTAAATTTTTAGCAGAAAGACAAAAGTTAATCACTTCTTTTAAAAAAGGATTACTTCCAGCACTTAGTTTTGTATTTGTTGCATTTGGCATGATTATGTTACAACCAGATTTGGGGACAGGGACAGTAATGGTTGGGACATGTATCGTAATGATTTTTATTTCAGGAGCACGCGTTTTTCATTTTTCGATGTTAGGATTAATCGGAGTAGCGGGATTTGTTGGATTAATTGCATCAGCACCATATCGAATGAAACGAATTACTTCTTACTTGGACCCATGGTCAGACCCGCTCGGGAGTGGGTTCCAAATTATTCAATCGTTACTTGCAATCGGTCCTGGCGGTTTATTTGGGCTTGGACTTGGACAAAGTAGACAAAAATTTCTTTACTTGCCGGAGCCGCAAACTGACTTTATCTTTGCGATTTTATCGGAAGAATTAGGTTTTATTGGTGGGTCGTTTGTGTTATTATTATTTAGTCTGTTACTATGGCGCGGGATTCGTATAGCATTAGGAGCGCCGGATTTATATGGTACGTTTTTAGCAGTAGGTATTGTGGCGATGATCGCGATTCAAGTGATGATTAATGTTGGTGTTGTAACAGGATTAATGCCTGTTACGGGTATTACTTTGCCATTTCTAAGTTATGGTGGGTCAAGTTTGACCTTAATGCTAATGGCAGTTGGCGTATTATTGAATATAAGTCGTCACTCTCGCTACTAAACCCTGTTTATAAGACAGGGTTTTTCGTGTGTAGAAAACGGAAAATATATGAATATATAAAATTGAATTTAGAACAGAGAAGCGGAGGAATTTGTAGTGCGAGTATTAGTTAGTGGTGGTGGCACAGGAGGTCATATATATCCGGCTCTTGCTTTAATTAGGGAAATAAAAAAGCTACATCCTGAAGCAAGGTTTTTATACATTGGTACGGAGAATGGATTAGAAAGTACAATTGTTCCCAAAGCAGGGATACCATTTCAATCAATTGTTATTAGTGGATTTAAACGAAAGATATCCCTTGATAATGTCAAAACAGTGATGCGTTTTCTAAAAGGGGTGCAAGATAGTAAAAGGTATATTCGCCGTTTCAATCCAGATGTTGTAATTGGTACAGGAGGCTATGTATGTGGTCCAGTCGTTTATGCTGCAGCAAAATTAGGAATTCCAACGATTGTACACGAACAAAATAGTGTACCTGGTGTAACGAATAAATTTTTAAGTCGCTATGTGGATAAGGTAGCTGTTTGTTTTGAAGCGGCAGCTGAACATTTTCCGAAGTCGAAAGTTGTTATGACAGGAAATCCTCGTGCATCAGAAGTCATGAATCAAAATGGTATGAAAGGGAAGCGTTCTGTTGGATTATCTCTTTCTAAAAAATCCGTGCTTATTTTTGGTGGGAGTCGCGGAGCAAGACCGATTAATGATGCATTCGTGGCAGCAATTGAACAATTTGGTAACAAAAATTATGAAGTATTGTATGTCACAGGTGAAGTGCATTATGATAAAGTCATGGAGGCTGTGAAACAAAAAGGAAATCCAAGTAATGTAATCATTAAACCATTTATTCATAATATGCCAGAGGTGCTTACTGGTGTCGATCTTGTCGTTTCACGTGCTGGTGCTACAACTTTAGCAGAGTTAACAGCGTTAGGAAAACCAAGTATTTTAATTCCAAGTCCTTATGTTACAAATAATCATCAAGAGAAAAATGCGAAATCAGTTGTCGATAAGGGAGCAGCAAAAATGCTGCTTGAAAAAGATTTAACTGCTGAAACACTTCTTCATGATATTGATGAAATTCTATTAAATACACAAACATTACAAAATATGAAACTAGCTGCTACGCAGTTAGGAATTCCTGATGCAGCAAATAAGTTATTCGAAGTGATGAAAAGGCTTGTAAAAAAATAACCTTAGGTGAATGCCCTGCATACTACTGTAATACGGAGATTTCATATGGGGGAGATCATCATGAAACAATTAGCAAAGGAACTTATCGAAGCAGAAGTTGGCAAAGTGTTAGAAAATGAAGCGTTAGCTCGTTATACAACTATGAAAATAGGTGGGCCAGCTGATATTCTAATCGTGCCAAGTAGTGTGATTGGTGTGGAAAAAACTTTAGATTTAATAAAGAAATATCACACAAAGTGGACAGCAATTGGACGTGGATCTAATCTTCTCGTATCAGATAAAGGTATTGAAGGTGTAGTAATTCGTTTAGGAGAAGGATTAGATCACTTAGAAATAGAAGGAACTATTGTACGAGTTGGAGGAGGATATCCTCTCATTAAGTTGTCAACATTACTTAGTCGCCAAGGTCTAGCTGGATTAGAATTTGCTAGTGGTATCCCTGGAAGTGTGGGTGGGGCAGTATATATGAATGCCGGTGCACATAAATCAGATATGTCAGAGATTTTAACGAGAGCGCGCATTATGTTTGAAGATGGTACAATGAAGTGGTTAACAAAAGAAGAGATGGAATTTTCTTATCGTACTTCTGTTCTACAAACAAAGCGTCCTGGCATTGTAGTAGAAGCGGAATTGCAGTTAAAAGTAGGGAACCGTGAAGAAATAGTAGGTATCATGCAAAAGAATAAAGACTATCGTCGTGAAACCCAGCCATGGAACCATCCTTGTGCGGGCAGTATATTTAGAAATCCACTACCCAATTTTGCTGGGAATCTAGTGGAAAAGGCAGGCCTACGAGGATATCAAATCGGTGGAGCGAAAATTTCTGAAATGCACGGAAACTTCATTGTCAATACAGGATCTGCGTCAGCACAAGACGTATTGGATTTAATTGCATTTGTTAAAAAAACAATTAAGGGAAAATTTGGCGTAGATATGCATACAGAAGTAGAAATCATTGGAAGATAACTGTTATTTGTTCCGCTCATTATCATTTATGGTATAATAAGAAGATAAGAACGGCATGCGTAACATGCCGTTCTTTATGTTACATAGGGGGATCGTACATGAAAAATAGTAAAGTGATTAAACTACAAGATCGTGTACCAAAACTAAAGAATCAAAAGAAAAAGAATAAAAAGCCAGTTAATCAGAGATTAATTTTATATGTATCAATTTTATTTTTACTAGTACTTTTTTTAATTTACTTTCGATCTCCACTTAGTAATATAAAAAAGATAAGTGTTCTAGGGAATCACTATATGACAGATGTACAGGTCATGAAGGAATCCGGAGTTACATATGAAACGAGTTATTTTCGAGTGACAGCACATAAGGCGGAAAAGAATTTAACAAAACGAAATGAAATTAAAAAAGTGAATGTCAAAAAGCGTTTTCCAAATAAAATTGACATTCACATTGAAGAGTATGTAACGATAGGGTATATAAACAAAGGTGGGAAATTACAACCACTTTTAGAAAATGGCAAAACGCTTGACGTACTGCCTAACGGGAAGTTACCTGTTGCAGCTCCAATTTTCGAGCCGTTTAAAGAAGAGAAAATGAAAGAGTTAATTGAAGAGCTAGAAAAATTGACTCCAACTATTCTCAGATCTATTTCTGAAATTCATTATGCTCCAACGAATTCAAATGAAGATCATCTTACTTTATATATGAATGAGGGTTATGAAGTGAGCACAACGATACAAGAATTTGCAAAGCGTATGGAAGCATATCCACTAATTATAAAAAATATAGAATCAGGTAGAAAGGTTTTAATTGATTTAGAAGTGGGCGCGTATTTTAAATATTTAGATGAGGTAGAAAAAAAGAAGTAGAGTAGTAGTTTTATTTCTTTTTAAATACAATAATGACAAGTTTGTTCTTCTGTGTGTGAATTTCATTACAATTAGAATCAATTTGGTGAAAATACCTAGATTTTCTTCGATTCATATTAGGATTGGTACAAGTTTAGCTTTTCTACGAGTACATCTTAGTGTAGACTTATATTTGGCAGTAATCTTTGCATTTGAAATAGAGTTATTTCAAAATAAAGCAGTCATTCACAGGTTACTGTAACATCAATAAGTGAATGTTAAATAAAAATAAGAAAAATACAGGGTTAAAAAAGGGAAACGCATAAAGACGTTGAATATTTTTCTTATAAATAGTAAAGCTGCGATTGTTGTTCCATATATTGACTTGTATGGTATAAATAAAGAAGGAGGTGCCAAAGAATGAACAGCAATGAAATATATGTTAGTCTTGACATCGGTACATCCAATGTTAAAGTCATCATTGGTGAAATGGTTAATGAAGGCTTAAACATTATTGGTGTTGGAAACGTAAAATCAAATGGTTTGAAAAAGGGCTCCATAGTTGACATAGACGAAACTGTTCGATCAATTAAAAAAGCAATTGAACAAGCTGAGCGTATGGTAGGAATTCACATTGAACAAGTTGTTGTAGGTGTAAATGCAAATCAGGTACAGCTTCTTCCTTGTCATGGAGTTGTCGCTGTTTCAAATGAAGATCGTGAAATTGGAAATGAAGATGTCTTACGCGTTCTGGACGCAGCACAAGTTGTATCAATTGCTCCTGAACGTGAATTTATTGATGTGGTGCCTCGACAGTTCATTGTAGACGGTCTTGATGAGATTAACGATCCACGCGGGATGATCGGTGTAAGATTAGAAATGGAAGGCACATTAATTACAGGCTCAAGAACGTTACTACATAATTTACTACGTTGTGTAGAAAAAGCGGGCCTTGAAATTGTTGATATTTGTCTGCAACCTTTAGCAGCTGCGACGGTTGCTTTATCTTCTGATGAGAAAAATAGAGGTGTAGCTCTTGTAGATATTGGCGGGGGATCTACAACTTTATCAATCTTTCAAGATGGAGAGTTACAAGCAACAAGTGTATTGCCTTTAGGTGGAGATCATATAACGAAGGATATCGCTATAGGACTTAAAACTTCAACTGAAAATGCGGATCAAATTAAGTTGAAATATGGACATGCTTTTTATGATACGGCATCTGAAGAAGAGGTGTTTACGGTTCCTATTATGGGAAGCGATCAAACAGAACAATATTCACAACTTGAGTTATCTGATATTATTGAGGCACGTGTAGAGGAAATCTTGATGTTTGTTCAGGAAGAGGTCCGGAAGCTAGGAGTAAAACAAGTAGCGTCTGGATATGTACTTACTGGAGGTATTGCTTCTATGCCGGGTGTTCTTGATCTTGCATATGATATTTTACATGAAAATGTTCGTATAGCAACTCCAGATTATATTGGCGTTCGTGAACCTCAGTATACAATTGGGGTTGGATTAATTAAACATTCTTATCAAAAAGCGAAATTGCGCGGGAAAAATGTTCAGGAAAAGGAAGAACATTTTGAGCCAGTACCAGCACCAATGCCAATGCCGGTACAGCAACAACCTGTAAAGCAAACAACTCGCAAGCAGAGTAAAAATAATGAAGACAATGAGCGTATGATGTCAAAAGTGAAACGTGTATTCCGCTATTTATGGGATTAAAATTGCACACGAAAAATGAGGTTGTAGGGGGATTTCGACATGTTAGAGTTTGATACTACTCAAGATCAATTAGCGAGCATAAAAGTTATCGGTGTCGGCGGTGGCGGAAATAATGCTGTAAACCGTATGATTGAGCACGGTGTACAAGGTGTAGATTTCATCGCCGTGAATACTGATGCACAAGCATTAAATTTATCAAAAGCTGAAACAAAAATGCAAATTGGCGGAAAATTAACGCGTGGACTTGGTGCCGGCGCAAATCCTGAAGTAGGAAAAAAAGCCGCTGAAGAAAGTAAAGAACAAATCCAAGAAGCACTTCGTGGTGCAGATATGGTCTTTGTAACAGCTGGTATGGGCGGTGGAACTGGTACTGGTGCAGCACCAGTTATCGCACAAATCGCAAAGGAACTAGGCGCGTTAACAGTTGGTGTTGTAACACGCCCATTTACATTTGAAGGTCGCAAACGTGCAACGCAAGCTATATCTGGGATTGCAGCATTTAAAGATAATGTAGATACAATCATTGTTATACCGAATGATCGTATTTTAGAAATTGTAGATAAAAATACACCAATGCTTGAAGCGTTCCGTGAAGCGGATAACGTATTACGACAAGGTGTACAAGGTATTTCAGATTTAATTGCTACACCTGGTCTTATTAACTTAGACTTTGCAGACGTAAAAACAATTATGTCTAATAAAGGTTCTGCGTTAATGGGTATTGGTGTTGGAACTGGTGAAAACCGTGCGGCAGAAGCAGCAAAACGCGCGATTTCTAGTCCATTATTAGAAACATCTATCGATGGTGCACAAGGTGTTCTTATGAATATTACTGGGGGCACAAACTTAAGCTTATATGAAGTGCAAGAAGCGGCAGATATCGTTGCGTCAGCTTCAGACCCAGAAGTAAATATGATTTTCGGTTCTGTAATTAATGAGAGTTTAAAAGATGAAATTGTTGTTACTGTAATTGCAACTGGTTTTGATGATAGTGTTACAGTTCAGCCGCCAAAACCATTTGTACGTCCTACAGCAACTACAAATCACGCGCAACAGCAACAACCAGTAGCTCAACCATCAAAACAACGTGAAGTAAAACGCGAAGTAAAACGTGAAGAGCCTGTTGTGCATGAACGTAATACAGATTCAGATGATATTGATATTCCAGCATTCTTACGTAACCGTCGTAGACGATAAGAAAGAAAGGAGCCAATGGCTCCTTTCTTTTTTTATTACATAACCTTAAATATTTTTACATGAAAAAATTTATCATGCTATTTGGAAATACATACATTTATTTCGATCTTTTTAACACATAAGTCGCTTCTATGAAAATAAAAGGAGATATCCACTCATTTTCTTCTGCTGTTTTCACATGGCATGGAGCTAAAAAAGCCCTGACTTCTATCCACCGGCAGATCCTCTGTACCACCTAAAGAGAATGGTTTTATGTCGTTTTTTTAATCCTTATTTATATAGTAAAATCATCATCTAGATGCTAGAAAATAAGAAAGATAGATGATGATTACAGAAGAATTTAGCATGAGAAGAATTACAATTATACCTCACGACAGATTATGTCTAGAAACCACAAAATAACAAAAAAACCCCTCCGTAAATTGACACACTTTCCTATTGGATATGCTTTATACTAGTCTCAACTTAAAAAAAGAGGTGAATTGTTTGGTTGTTTACGCCGACGTTGTTTGGTTGTTAAACGCCTGCATTGATTTTCTTTTACTTTTATTAACAGCAACTGTGTTGAAAAAGAAGATCAAAAGATGGAGGCTTGTACTAGGAACATTTATTGGTTCTACAATTGTTATTTTTGCCTTTACTCCTTTTGCTTCTATGATGACACACCCAATTATGAAACTATTGTACTCGTTACTTATTGTGTATACAGCATTTGGGTTTTCTACTTTTAGAGATTATACACAGACTGTTTTTTCCTTTTATTTTGTAACATTTATGGTAGGGGGAGGATTAATTGGAACTCATTTTTTCCTACAAACGAATGAAATGGTCGATGGATTAGTTCAGGCGAAAGCAATTTCTTATGGTGATCCAGTAAGCTGGATGTTTGTTATTTTGGGATTTCCGATTATTTATTATTTTTCGAAAAAACGTATTGAAAATGTGGAAGTGACTAAAATTCATTATGACCAAATTGTACAAGTGAATATTAGACTTGCCGAAAATGAAATGAAACTAGATGGATTGATTGATAGTGGAAATCAGCTTTATGACCCTTTAACGAAAACCCCGGTTATGATTATGCATGTATCATCATTAGAACATTGTTTACCAACATGGTTAACACAGCAGATTTATTCCAAAACAGAGATTCCGCAAATACCAGAAAATGATTCAGGTTGGGCAACAAGACTACGTTTAATTCCTTTCCGGGCTGTAGGAGTGGATCATCAGTTTTTATGGGCAATTAAACCGGATGTTGTTCAAATTCATCATGAAGGTAGCGATATGATCGTAAACAAAGTATTAATTGGTTTAAATACGCAGCAATTGTCTACAAATGGAGAGTATCAATGTATTATACATCCGAAAATGTTGATATCACCAAAAGTGACAATCGCTTAATTATGAAAGGTGGGAGAATATGGCGAAAATAAAATTTTATTTCATATATCTTTGGTATAAAGTAT
This sequence comes from Bacillus sp. TL12, assembly GCF_022625245.1. Taxonomy (NCBI): domain Bacteria; kingdom Bacillati; phylum Bacillota; class Bacilli; order Caryophanales; family Bacillaceae; genus Bacillus; species Bacillus sp. TL12. The sequence continues at coordinate 117,369 of NZ_JAJJBY010000005.1, forward strand.
TGTTGAAACTCGGAATTAAGACCGATGAAATTTACTACATCGGTGGAAGTGAGGCATTGCCGCCGCCTTTAACAAAAGAGGAAGAAGAAGTACTCCTTAATAAATTGCCAAAAGGTGATCAAGCGGCACGGTCATTACTCATTGAACGTAACTTACGGCTTGTTGTGTATATAGCCCGTAAATTTGAAAATACAGGAATTAATATTGAGGATTTAATTAGTATTGGAACAATTGGTCTTATTAAAGCTGTGAATACATTTAATCCTGAAAAGAAAATAAAACTAGCAACTTATGCATCACGTTGTATAGAAAATGAAATTTTAATGCATTTACGTCGAAATAATAAAAATCGCTCAGAAGTGTCATTTGATGAACCATTAAATATTGATTGGGATGGGAATGAATTGTTACTATCAGATGTTCTTGGTACGGATGATGATATTATTACAAAAGACTTAGAGGCTACTGTAGACCGACATCTTCTTATGAAAGCATTACACCAATTAAATGATCGTGAAAAACAAATTATGGAACTCCGCTTTGGGCTTGCGGGAGGAGAAGAAAAAACACAAAAAGACGTGGCAGATATGCTGGGAATTTCACAATCTTATATTTCTCGACTTGAAAAAAGAATTATAAAAAGGCTTCGAAAAGAATTTAATAAAATGGTATAAAGTGATGCTTGTAAAGCTTGTGTGATTAAGGATATTACATAAAACCAATCGGTATTCCGATTGGTTTTATTGTATTTTTTATTTGAAAGTACTAGGAAAACGGTATGCATAAAATTCCCTCCAAAGGAGATACTTTACACTGTACAGCAACTCCCGATAGGAGGGAACACTTTGACGAGAAACAAAGTAGAAATTTGCGGTGTTGATACAGCTAAACTTCCAGTACTAAAAAATGAAGAGATGCGTAAATTATTCCGAGAAATGCAAAGTGGAGAGATAAGCGCAAGAGAGAAATTAGTAAATGGAAACTTACGTCTTGTACTGAGCGTCATTCAGCGATTTAACAACAGAGGAGAATTTGTTGATGATTTATTTCAAGTCGGCTGCATTGGACTTATGAAATCCATTGATAACTTTGACTTAAGCCAAAATGTTAAATTTTCAACATATGCTGTGCCAATGATTATTGGGGAAATCCGTAGATATTTGCGTGATAACAATCCAATTCGCGTCTCTCGTTCACTGCGAGATATCGCGTATAAAGCATTACAGGTAAGAGAAAAGTTAATTGCTGAAAATTCAAAAGAGCCAACGGCAATGGATATTGCAAAAGTGCTTGAAGTAACACATGAAGAGATTGTTTTTGCACTTGATGCCATTCAAGATCCAGTATCATTATTTGAACCAATCTATAATGATGGGGGCGACCCTATATTTGTAATGGATCAACTAAGTGATGATAAACAAAGGGACGAGCAATGGGTCGAAGAATTGGCATTGAAAGAAGGGATGAAACGATTAAATGATCGTGAAAAAATGATTATTCGAAAACGTTTTTTTCAAGGGAAAACACAAATGGAAGTTGCCGAAGAAATTGGAATTTCTCAAGCACAAGTATCACGTCTTGAAAAATCAGCAATTAAACAAATGAATAAAACAATTCAAGGATAAGGTCTCATCATTTACGATGGGACCTTTTTATGTTGCGCGCCTCGATATTCTGTTCATAGGAAAGATCGCGTGTTCATATAATGACAATAAAGGAAAATTGCAGAAGAAAACTTATCAACTACAAATAGTGACATAGAAGGGGAGAATGGCTATGATGCGGATTTCAGAGTTTCAAATTAAGGATGTTGTAAATGTTTCTGATGGAAAAAAGCTTGGAAACATTAGCGATATAGATATTGATATGAACACTGGGAAGATTCAAGCTGTTATTATTTCAAAACAAGCACGAATGCTAGGTATATTTGGAAAAGAGGCGGAGTTTGTTATTCCGTGGAAACAAATTGTAAAAATTGGAGAGGATGTAATATTAGTAAGGGCTGATCATGTCAATTCTGTAACAGAATCAATACAAACACCGACAATTTCTTAAAGAATATTACAAATTCCTCTTTTTTTTATGTTGTCATTATGGAAAAATAAAAGTATGGTAAAATAGACAGGAAGTACCATGCTTTTTTATGTTATTTTATTAAAAGGAGCCGCTTTATGAGAGAACCATTTATATATGAGGACGGTATATTATATTTACAAGCGTGGAAAGAACTTGGCAACATTACTGCAGGATTTACGACAAAAGATGGTGGAGTAAGTACAGGCTCCTTCCAGGCAATGAATTTAGGATTACATGTGAATGATACGATGGAAAATGTTCATGAAAATAGACGTATTTTAGCGGACAAGTTACAAAAACCATTAGAAAATTGGATTTGTTCAGAGCAAGTTCATGATCATCACGTTGAAAAGGTAGGTCAAGGGGAAAAAGGGCGAGGAATCTACTTATATGAAGATGGTATTCCAAATACAGATGGCATTTATACGACTGATAGAGATGTATGTTTAACATCTTGCTATGCCGATTGTGTTCCACTCTATTTCTATGCGCCATCACATGGTATGATAGGACTTGCCCATGCTGGATGGAAAGGAACTGTAAAAGAAATTGCAAAAGAAATGATTCAAAAGTGGAGTGCAGAAGGGATATCAGCTCATGAGATTTATGTTGCAATTGGACCAGCCATTGGGTCTTGCTGTTATGTAGTTGATGATCGTGTATTATCAGCAGCAAAACAAGCGATAAACGGACCTGTTCCATATAAAGTGATTTCAGACGGACAATATGCAATTGATTTAAAGGAAGTCAATCGTATACTATGCTTACAAGCTGGCATAAAAAACGAGCATATTGTGGTGTCGTCTCTTTGTACAAGCTGTGAAGAACAATTGTTTTTCTCGCATCGCCGTGATCGAGGGAAAACAGGAAGAATGTTGAGTTTCATAGGCTTTAAGGAGGATTGAAAACAAGTGGTAGTGCAAGAAAATTTAGCATTTGTAAATGTGGAAATCAAAAAAGCGTGTAAACGAGCAGAACGTTTAGCAGAAGAAATTAAGATCGTTGCAGTAACAAAAACAGTAGGAATTGAAAAAATAAATGAAGTAATAGAAGCTGGACTTACTGATTTAGGCGAGAATCGTAATGAAGGGCTTTTACAGAAGTATGAGCATTTCGGTTCAAAAGTAAATTGGCATTTCATTGGTTCATTACAAACAAGAAAAGTAAAAGAAATTATTAATGAGATTGATTATTTGCATTCATTAGATCGCGTTTCACTTGCAAAAGAAATTCAAAAACGTGCTACAAAGCAGGTTCGATGTTTTGTACAAGTAAAAACGTCGTCTGAAGAATCAAAGCAAGGGATAGCAGTTGAAGAAACAATTGCGTTTATTCGTGCTCTGCAAGAATTTGATAAAATTGAAGTTGTTGGATTAATGACAATGGCACCATTTACTGGGGAAGAAGCAGAGATTCGTCATTGTTTTAAGACATTGCGTGGCTTGCAAAAACAAGTGCAAGAACTAGGGTTATCATATGCCCCGTGTAAAGAGTTATCGATGGGAATGTCAAATGATTATTCGATTGCAATTGAAGAAGGCGCTACATATATTCGTTTGGGAACGATTTTAGTAGGAAAAGCGTAAAAGAAAGGAGAATGTTATTATGAGTTGGTCAAAAGTAAAATACTTCTTTTTTGACACACCAGAAGAGCGAGAAGCTTACGAAAAGGAAAAGGAGCAAGCTGAAATGAAAAAACAACAAGATCCCCCAGAGCAGCAGGATATTCCACTTACGAAAGCACAGCCGAAACAAAACATTGTAAGTATTGAAACAGCAAAACAGTCTTCTAAAGTTGTTTTATTAGAGCCGCGTACATATTCGGAAGCACAAGGGATTGCGGATCATTTAAAGGGAAGAAGAGCGGTTGTCATTAATTTGCAAAGAATGTCAACAGATCAGGCTGTGCGTATCGTTGACTTTTTAAGTGGTACTGTATACGCTATAGGCGGGGATATTCAAAAACTAGGACCGAAAACATTTATTTGTACACCTGAGACTGTGGATATTGTTGGGGCCATTTCTGAGTTGTTCGGTGAAGAGGAAGAGACAAATATAAAGAGGTGGTAATAAGCCATGACAATTATTTTACAAGCGTTGCTTTGGATCATCCAGATTTATTCCTGGGCGCTTATTATCTATATTCTTCTATCATGGTTTCCAGGAGCAAGAGAATCAACATTTGGGGATTTTCTATCGCGTATTTGTGAACCATATTTAGAACCATTTCGGAGATTTATCCCACCTTTCGGAATGATTGATATTTCTCCAATTGTTGCAATTATTGCGTTGAGATTGGCTAGTAGTGGTTTAGTAAGTTTGTTTAATTATTTCCTGTAATAAGAGGTTAAATGAATGAACATCTATGAGCATTTTAGACCTGAAGAAGCTGTCTTTGTTGACAAAGCGTTAGAATGGAAACAGATGGCTGAAGAGTATCATCAAGTGAAATTAACGGATTTTCTTGATCCGCGTCAGCAGCAGATTGTTTCGACGATTATGGGGAATCAAGGAGACGCTACTTTGAAGTTTTATGGTGTAGCGCCAAAAGCAGAAAGAAAAAGAGCTCTTATTTATCCGAATTATCTCGATTTAAATGAAGAAGAGTTTCAAATTGAAGTATTAGAAATTGACTATCCTTCCAAATTTTATACGCTTGAACATCGGCAAATATTAGGTTCATTTATGTCTCTTGGTTTAACAAGAGAAAAATGCGGTGATATTTTGCTTCAAGAAAATCGTGCCCAAATTGTAGTTGCAAAAGAAGTTGCTTCATACATTGAAATGAATTTACAATCCATAGGTAAAATGAAGGTCTCACTTTCCTCTGTGCAAGCAGAGAAAATATTGCGGTTACAAGAAGAATGGAAAGAGCAGTCTGGGACTGTTTCATCACTTCGTTTAGATGTTGTGCTAGCTGAAATGCTTCATATATCACGTCAAAAGGTACAACCACTCATAAAAAATGGCCTTGTGAAGGTGAATTGGAAAATAACAGAACAAACGGCATATGAGTGCTTTCCTGGAGATGTTTTTTCAGTTAAGGGATATGGCCGAAGTAAATTATTTTCTGTAGAAGGAAAAACGAAACGTGATAAATGGAGAGTTTTGTATGGTATACTAAAATGATTGGTTTTTTAGAAGGAAAATCTCTTATTTTGTCGAAGAAAAGATATAATTAAAAGAGGAAAATTTAGATAACTACTTGGAGGTGGCGTTTGTGCCGTTAACACCATTAGATATTCATAACAAAGAATTTGGTCGCGGATTCCGTGGCTATGATGAGGATCAAGTAAATGAGTTTCTTGATCAAATCATCAAAGATTATGAATTAGTCATTCGTGAGAAGAAAGCATTAGAAGAAAAAGTTGCGCAATTAGAAGGAAAGTTAGATCATTTCTCTAACATTGAAGATACGCTAAATAAATCTATCGTTGTTGCACAAGAAGCGGCGGAAGAAGTAAAGCGTAATGCACAAAAAGAAGCAAAATTAATTGTACGAGAAGCAGAGAAGAATGCGGATCGTATCATTAATGAAGCTTTAGTAAAATCAAGAAAAGTTGCATTTGATATTGAAGAATTAAAGAAGCAGGCGAAAGTATTCCGCACTCGTTTCCGTATGCTATTAGAAGCACAGCTTGAAATGCTAAACAATGATGATTGGGATAAATTAATTGAGTTAGAAGAAGAAGTGGACGAGCTGTTAAAGAAAGAAGAAACAGTGTAAGCTTGACGTTTTTCTCATTATTACATATAATTTTAAACAACATATTTATTAAGAAAAACGAAGATAGGGATAAGTACCTTTTTCATACCTTATATAGCGAACTGAGGATGGTGTAAGCTCAGGATAAGGAGATAAATGGGAATATCACCCTGGAGTTCCGCGCTGAACAAAAAGTAAGCGTAGGCGTATATTCGCGTTAAGAATATAAAGAGGATCATTGCATACACGCATGGTCTACTAGGGTGGTACCGCGGGAGACCTTCTCGTCCCTTTTTGGGGGATGAGAAGGTCTCTTTTTTATTCTATTTATTTAGAAAAAAAGGTCTTTTTCTTTTATAGATTCGAGGAGGAATTGAGCATGGAGTACAAAAATACATTACTAATGCCGAAAACAGAATTCCCAATGCGTGGGAATTTACCAAAACGTGAGCCAGCAATGCAAGAAAAATGGGCTGAGATGAACATTTATGAAAAAGTACAAGAACATACAAAAGGTCGTCCTTTATTTGTACTGCATGATGGTCCTCCATATGCGAATGGTGACATTCATATGGGACATGCTTTAAATAAAGTATTAAAAGATTTTATTGTTCGTTACAAATCGATGACTGGATATTGCGCACCATATGTACCAGGATGGGATACACACGGGTTGCCGATTGAACAAGCTTTAACAAATAAAGGCGTAAAGCGTAAAGAGATGACGGTTGCAGAATTCCGTAAATTATGTGCAGAGTATGCATACGAACAAGTAGATCGTCAACGTGAGCAGTTTAAACGTTTAGGTGTACGTGCAGATTGGGATAATCCATATATCACTTTAGAGCCAGCATATGAAGCACAACAAATTAAAGTGTTTGGTGACATGGCGAAAAAAGGTTACATCTATAAAGGGCAAAAGCCTGTTTATTGGTCTCCAACAAGTGAATCTGCTTTAGCGGAAGCTGAAATTGAATATAAAGATAAAAAATCAGCATCTATTTACGTAGCATTCCCAGTAAAAGACGGGAAAAACGTATTAGAAGGTGATGAGAAATTTATCATTTGGACAACAACGCCTTGGACTCTGCCAGCAAACTTAGGTATTTCTGTTCATCCAGAGCTTGAATATAGCATTGTGAAAGTAAATGATGAAAAATATATCATTGCTTCTGAGCTATTTGACACAGTTTCAAAAACGCTTGAATGGGAAAATGCGGAAGTTGTGAAAACAGTTAAAGGTAGCGAACTTGAATATACAGTTGCGAAGCATCCATTCTATGACCGTGATTCGTTAGTGATGCTTGGTGAGCACGTTACAACGGACGCTGGTACGGGCTGTGTACATACAGCACCTGGACACGGGGAAGATGACTTCCTTGTTGGTAAACAATACGGCTTAGAAGTTCTTTGCCCAGTTGATGATAAAGGTGTACTAACAAGTGAAGCACCTGGATTTGAAGGCTTATTCTATGATAAAGCGAATAAACCTATTACAGAAAAATTAGAAGAGGTTGGTGCGTTATTAAAATTAACATTTATTACGCATTCTTATCCACATGACTGGAGAACGAAAAAACCAATTATCTTCCGTGCGACAGCGCAGTGGTTTGCATCTATTGAAGCATTCCGTAAGGAGTTATTGCAAGCTGTTGAAGAAACGAAATGGGTACCAGCATGGGGTGAAACACGTCTTCATAATATGGTTCGTGACCGTGGTGACTGGTGTATTTCTCGTCAACGTGCTTGGGGTGTACCAATTCCTGTCTTCTATGCAGAAAATGGCGATCCAATTATTACAGATGAAACAATTAATCATGTAGCGGATCTATTCCGTGCGAACGGTTCTAACGTATGGTTTGAACGTGAAGCAAAAGATTTATTACCAGAAGGATTTTTACATCCATCTAGTCCAAATGGTGAATTCCGTAAAGAAACAGACATTATGGATGTATGGTTTGATTCAGGTTCTTCTCACCAAGCTGTATTAGAAGAGCGTGAGGACTTGCAACGTCCTGCTGATTTATACTTAGAAGGATCTGATCAATATCGTGGTTGGTTTAACTCTTCTTTATCAACAGCAGTTGCAGTAACTGGTAAAGCGCCATATAAAGGTGTTCTAAGTCATGGGTTCGTACTAGACGGTGAAGGTCGTAAAATGAGTAAATCTATCGGGAATATTGTTGTACCGAAGAAAATTATGGATCAATTAGGCGGAGATATTTTACGCTTATGGGTATCTTCTGTTGATTACCAATCTGATGTGCGTATTTCAGATGACATTTTAAAACAAGTTGCAGAAGTATATCGTAAAATCCGTAACACATTCCGTTTCTTATTAGGAAACTTAGCTGACTTTAATCCAAGTCAAGATGCAGTAGCAAAAGCTGAACTACGTGAAGTAGATCGCTACATGTTAGTGAAATTAAATGACTTAATTACAAAAGTAAAAGAAGCATATGAAACATATGATTTTGCGGCAGTATATCATGCAATTCATAACTTCTGTACAATTGATTTAAGTTCATTCTATTTAGACTTTGCAAAAGACATTTTATATATTGAGGCTGCGAATCATTCGGACCGCCGTGCGATTCAGACAGTACTTTATGATGTTCTTGTTGCATTAACAAAGCTTGTAACACCAATCTTACCTCATACAGCGGATGAAGTATGGCCATATATTCCTGATGTTGTAGAGGAAAGTGTTCAGCTAACTGATATGCCAGAAGCAGTGGAAGTAGAAGGCGCTGAAGCGTTAAAAACAAAATGGGATGCATTTATGACACTTCGCGACGATGTATTAAAAGCGTTAGAAGTTGCTCGTAATGAAAAAGTAATTGGTAAGTCATTGAATGCGAGTATTACACTTTATCCAACTGCAGAAATGAAACAAATGTTAGAGTCTATCAGCGAAGATTTAAAACAATTGTTTATTGTTTCTGAGTACAAACTTGGTGGCACAATGGAAGAGGCCCCAGCAGGTGCTCCAAAATATGAGCATACAGCTGTTGTTGTAGCGCAGGCAACTGGTGAAACATGTGAACGTTGCTGGGTTGTTTCTGAAACAATTGGTAAAGACGCTGAGCATGAAACATTATGTGAGCGTTGTGCGACAGTTGTAAAAGAAAATTATGTGAAATAATGATGTGATAGTAAAAAAACTGACTGCTAATTACTGCAGTCAGTTTTTTGTATTAAAGTAAAGGTTCTTCTTGGCATGCGGTAGATGTATCGAGAATTTGATTGTTAAAGGTTTCTATTGGATTTTAAGCACTTTCCTATGAAGGAAAAATGTGTGAGCGGTAAGTGAGAAAATTTCGGACACACTAACGGTACATTGCAGCCGGGAGGAATGTACACGTGAATGAAATCTACATGGAAATCAAAGAAGAATTGCAATTGATGAAAAAAGAATTACAGGAGCGACTGGCAAAAGAAGCGATGCACGCGTATCATGTGGAATTTGGACAAGAGCTAGGATATGAAATGAAGGAAGATGCAAAAAAGAAATTATTTTTACATGATATAAGAGAAGATTTGAAAGATGTTGAACGAGCGTTATTTAAAATGGAAATCGATATGTATGGGATTTGTGAAGAAACTGGGAAGTATATTCCTGTAAAGCAAATGCAAATGATGCCAACAGCACGTACAGTTCATGAATTTTTATATGAAAAAGTAAATATTTGATAGGCACAACGATATTATGTTACCTTTTTTCGTTTTATTTTATTCTTCCGTAAAGGTTCATTGTGAAAAGACCGTAGCTATGCTAAAATTTTGAGGTACACTGTCTTTGTGGGGGAAATGAAAATGATATATTATTTAATAGCCTTATTTGTCATTGCTATCGATCAAGTATCGAAATGGTTAATTGTAAAGAACATGGAATTAGGTACAAGTATCCCGATTATCGATAATGTATTATACATAACATCACATCGGAATAGAGGAGCTGCTTGGGGGATTTTAGAAGGTCAAATGTGGTTCTTCTATATTATTACAATTGTTTTTGTAGGTTTTATCGTAATTTATATGAAAAAGTATGCGAAAACAGATAGGCTCCTAGGGGTTTCATTAGGTCTTATTTTAGGCGGAGCAATTGGCAATTTTATTGATCGTGTATTTAGACAAGAAGTGGTGGATTTCATTCACGTGTATATTTTTTCATACAACTATCCGGTATTTAACATAGCCGACTCAGCTTTATGTATTGGTGTTGTATTAATTATTATTCAAACATTATTAGAAGGAAAGAAAATGAAGGAGTAATTGAATGAGCGAAGTAGTACAAGTAACAGTTAAAGAAGAACAAAAGAGCGAACGGATTGATAAGTTTCTTGCGGGAATAAACAATGAATGGTCACGTTCACAGGTACAACAGTGGATTAAAGATGGCGTTGTAACCGTAAATGGAAACGATATTAAAGGGAATTATAAAGTAAAAGAAAATGATGAAATTGCGGTAGCAATTCCAGAACCAGAAGAACTAGATATTCGTGCAGAAGATATGAACTTAGAAATTTATTATGAGGATGCAGATGTATTAGTCGTTAATAAACCACGCGGTATGGTTGTACATCCAGCTCCTGGACATACAAGCGGTACACTTGTAAATGGATTAATGTATCATTGCACAGATTTATCAGGTATTAACGGTGTAATGCGTCCTGGTATTGTGCATCGTATTGATAAAGACACATCTGGTTTATTAATGGTTGCTAAAAATGACATGGCGCATGAATCTCTTGTAAATCAGCTTGTGGAAAAAACAGTAACAAGACGCTATAAAGCAATCGTTCACGGCGTAATTCCACATGATAAAGGGACAATCGATGCTCCAATTGGTCGTGATAAGAAAGAGCGTCAAAGTATGGCCGTTGATGAAAATGGTAAGAATGCTGTTACGCATTTTCAAGTATTAGAACGATTTAAAGATTTCACACTTGTTGAATGTCGTTTAGAAACAGGGCGTACGCATCAAATTCGTGTTCATATGAAATATATTGGATATCCACTTGCAGGAGATCCAAAATATGGTCCGAAAAAAACATTAGATATAAATGGACAGGCGCTTCATGCAGGGATTTTAGGGTTTGATCACCCTCGTACTGGTGAATATATTGAGTTTGAGGCACCGATTCCAGAAGTATTTGAAGAAACGCTAAATATTTTACGGAAATAGTATTGACAAATCATAAGAAAACTGAGATACTGACTACAGTTAAATAATGATCCTTTAACACAGCCCCGTGAGGTTGAGAAGGTAACGGTTTGAAATACTTAGGGTATGCTGTACCCTTTTTTCAAAAGTCCTCTCGCACACGCTGAGAGGACTTTTTTTATACCATTCCTCTCACGCAAGAAAAAAGCTTGGAGGTGTAGAGCATGCAAGAAAAAGCTGTCGTTTTAGATGACCAAATGATTCGCCGCGCTTTAACACGTATTAGTCATGAAATTGTGGAACGTAATAAAGGTGTTGATAATTGTGTTCTTGTCGGAATTAAAACACGTGGTATCTTTATTGCAAAGCGTTTAGCAGAACGCATTGGTCAAATTGAAGGAAAAGAGATTGAAGTAGGGGAATTAGACATTACACTATATCGTGATGATTTAACACTTCAATCAAAAAATAAAGAACCGTTAGTAAAAGGTTCAGATATCCCTGTAGATATTACGAAGAAAAAAGTAATCCTTGTAGATGATGTATTATATACAGGAAGAACAGTTCGAGCTGCGATGGATGCTCTTATGGATTTGGGAAGACCATCACAAATTCAATTAGCTGTTCTTGTAGATAGAGGTCACCGTGAATTACCGATTCGCGCTGATTACGTAGGAAAGAACATTCCAACATCAAGTGAAGAGCGTATCGAAGTTGATTTGCAAGAGACAGATCAACAAGATCGAGTAAGTATATATGATAAGTAAGCCCTTTTAAATGTAGTCCTGTGAGGCTGCCAAAGGGTCTTGGCTTTCGTATGTCAAATTTGGCATACGAAAGTATAGGACTCTTTGTGCACAGTCACAAAGAGTTTTTTTATTGCAAAGTTTTAAACTGAAGGAGGATGTAACAATGGAGCAAAAGCCAGTGTTAGACATTCATGAAGTACCGAAGCCGGGAAAATGGTTATTTTTAAGTATACAACATTTATTTGCGATGTTCGGATCAACAGTGCTTGTTCCGTTTTTAACAGGACTGAATCCATCAGTTGCTTTAATCTCAAGTGGATTAGGAACATTAGCGTTCCTTCTTATAACAAAAGGTCAAGTACCAGCATATCTAGGATCATCATTCGCGTTTATCGCACCAATTATTACAGCAAAAACAGCGGGTGGACCGGGAGCAGCGATGCTTGGTGGAATACTAGCAGGACTTGTGTATCTCTTAATTTCAATCGGAATTAAAAAATCTGGTTCAGAATGGATTATGAAATTACTTCCGCCAATCGTAGTTGGTCCAGTCGTAATGGTTATCGGTTTAGCTTTAGCACACACAGCAGTTAACATGGCGATGAACGGTGCGGATGGCAAGTACAGCTTTACACACTTTTCAGTAGCGTTAGTAACATTAGCTATTACAATCATTTGCTCCATATTTGGAAGAGGATTTTTCAGTATCATACCAGTATTGCTTGGAATCATCGGAGGATATATCTTCGCTTACTTCCAAGGGCTTGTAGATTTAAAACCGGTAGCTGAGGCAAAATGGTTTGACGTACCAGACTTCACAATACCATTTGTAACATATACTCCAGAGTTTTCATGGAAGATTGTACTCTTAATGGTACCAGTTGCACTTGTAACAATCTCAGAACATATCGGACATCAAATTGTACTTGGAAATGTTATTAAAAGAGATCTAATTGAAAAACCAGGCTTACATCGCTCAATCTTCGGTGATGGTGTGGCAACATTGATCGCATCATTAATAGGTGGACCACCGAATACAACATACGGTGAAAACATCGGTGTGCTAGCAATTACGAGAGCGTACAGTGTATACTTATTCATTGGTTCAGCAGTATTCGCCATTATGTTCGGGTTTATCGGTAAGATTTCAGCACTGATTCATTCGATTCCAACACCGGTTATGGGTGGTGTATCAATCTTATTATTCGGTGTAATCGCATCAAGCGGTTTACGCATGATGGTAGACGACAAAACAGATTTAAGTGACAAACGCAACTTAATGATCGCATCGGTTATACTTGTAATCGGTATTGGTGGGGCGGTACTCCGTGTCGGAGAATCATTCCAAGTAGAAGGCATGGCGCTGGCAGCGATCGTTGGTGTACTATTAAATCTACTGTTACCTGAAATGAAACAGAAACAACAATCTAAGCAGATTGCTTCATAACAACAACCTTTTAATTGAGTCCTGTGAGACGAAAAAGGGGAGCTTCTTTCTTGCACCCTAGTCTCACACGACTAGGGTATTTCCATGCAATTATTGTTATATTAATACAAAAATGTTATCATAAAAACGAGAAAGATGAGGGATGACAATGAGCCATTTGTTAACGATGAGTGAACTATCGAAACAAGAGATTTCAGAAATCCTAAAAGACGCAGAAGATTTTGCGAATGGAAAAGAGAAAAAAACAACAGAGCAAACATTTGTAGCGAACTTATTCTTTGAAAACAGTACAAGAACAAAGTTTAGCTTCGAAGTTGCCGAGAAGAAATTAGGACTTGATGTGCTAAATTTCGAAGCAGATTCATCTAGCGTACAAAAAGGAGAAACGTTATACGATACGATAAGAACACTAGAATCAATCGGAACAAAAGCAGTAGTCATCCGCCATCAGCAAGATCGCTACTTTGACGAGTTAAAAAATAAAGTAAACATTCCAATCCTAAATGCTGGCGATGGATGTGGAAATCACCCAACGCAATGTCTATTAGACCTTCTAACAATTAAACAAGAGTTTGGGAGCTTCGAAGGATTAAAGATTGCAATTGTTGGAGATATTCGCCATAGCCGAGTAGCACGATCTAATGCTGAAGCATTAACGAAACTAGGAGCAACAATTTACTTTGCTAGCCCGGAAGAGTGGAAAGATGAAACAAACACATTCGGAATATACAAAAGTTTAGATGCACTTGTTCCAGAAGTTGATGTGATGATGTTACTTCGTGTGCAACATGAGCGTCATGACCATTATGAAACAGACATCATGAAAGAGTATCATAACGAGCACGGTCTAACAATTGAACGAGAAAAACGTATGAAACAAGGAAGCATTATTATGCATCCAGCTCCTGTAAACCGTGATGTAGAAATTGCGAGTGAGCTCGTTGAGTGTGAGCGTTCTCGCATATTCAAACAGATGGAAAACGGAGTTTACGTAAGAATGGCTGTACTAAAACGCGCATTACCAAATGTATTAGGAGGAATGAAACATGAATTATTTGTTTAAAAATGGACGTTACCTAAATGAAGAAGGAAATATTGTAGCAACAGATCTTCTCGTACAAGACGGTAAAATTGCGAAAGTAGCAGAAAATATTACGGCAGATAGTGCTGAAGTAATCGATGTAAACGGAAAGTTAATCTCACCTGGACTAGTAGATGTACACGTTCATCTTCGCGAACCGGGTGGTGAACATAAAGAAACAATTGAAACTGGTACACTTGCAGCAGCAAAAGGTGGTTTCACAACAATTTGTGCAATGCCAAATACACGCCCAGTACCAGACAGCAAAGAACATATGGAAGACTTGCAAAAGCGAATTAAGGAAAAAGCACATGTAAATGTACTCCCATATGGCGCAATAACAGTACGCCAAGCAGGTTCTGAAATGACAGACTTTGAAACATTAAAAGAACTTGGTGCATTCGCGTTTACTGACGATGGAGTAGGCGTACAAGATGCAAGCATGATGCTAGCTGCTATGAAGCGTGCAGCGAAATTAAATATGGCAGTCGTGGCACACTGTGAAGAAAATACATTGATTAATAAAGGTTGTGTACATGAAGGGAAGTTTTCTGAGAAGCATGGATTAAACGGTATCCCATCAGTATGTGAATCTGTACATATTGCTCGGGACATATTGCTTGCGGAAGCAGCAGATTGTCACTATCACGTATGTCACGTAAGTACAAAAGGATCTGTACGAGTGATTCGTGATGCAAAACGTGCTGGAATTAAAGTAACAGCAGAAGTAACACCGCACCACTTAGTATTATGTGAAGATGATATTCCGTCAGCTGATCCAAACTTTAAAATGAACCCACCGCTTCGTGGAAAAGAAGATCACGCAGCGTTAATTGAAGGGCTATTAGATGGAACGATTGATATGATCGCAACTGACCATGCACCGCATACAGCGGAAGAGAAAGCACAGGGTATTGAAAGAGCACCATTCGGAATTACTGGTTTTGAAACAGCATTCCCACTTTTATATACGAACCTTGTGAAAAAAGGAATTATCACACTAGAACAGTTAATTCAATTCTTAACAGAAAAACCAGCGGATACATTCGGCTTAGAAGCAGGTCGCCTGAAAGAAGGAAGATCCGCTGATATTACAATCATTGATCTAGAACAAGAAGAAGAGATTGACCCAACAACATTCTTATCAAAAGGAAAAAATACACCATTCGCAGGTTGGAAATGCCAAGGATGGCCGGTAATGACAATCGTTGGTGGTAAGATCGCATGGCAAAAGGAGAGTGCATTAGTATGAAAAGACAACTTATCTTAGAAGATGGAACAGTATTAATTGGAAAAGGTTTCGGAGGAGAAATCGAAAAGTCAGGTGAGGTTGTATTTACAACAGGAATGACTGGGTATCAAGAAACATTATCTGATCCATCATATTGCGGTCAAATTGTAACATTTACGTACCCATTAATCGGAAACTACGGCATTAACCGTGACGATTTTGAATCAATTCACCCATCTGTAAATGGTTTAATCGTAAACGAAATTTGTGATCACCCATCAAACTTCCGTAATGAAATTTCGTTAAATGATTACTTAAAAGAAAGAAACATTCCAGGACTCGCAGGAATTGATACAAGAAAATTAACACGAAAAATTCGTCAATATGGAACATTACGCGGTCGCCTTTGTAACATGGATGCGGATGTAGAGTATATCGTTAGCCAATTAAAAGCGACAGTCTTTACAGATCATGTAAAACGCGTGTCAACAAAAGATCCATACCCAAGCCCAGGCCGCGGTCATCGTGTTGTACTTGTTGACTTCGGAATGAAACATGGTATCTTGCGAGAATTAAATAAACGCGATTGTGATGTGATTGTTGTACCTTACAATACAACAGCAGAAGAAATTTTACGCCTAAGCCCAGATGGAATTATGTTAAGTAATGGACCTGGGGATCCAAAAGATGTACCAGAAGCAATCGAAATGTTAAAAGACATTATCGGTAAAGTTCCTTTATTCGGAATTTGCCTAGGACATCAATTGTTCGCTCTAGCATCTGGTGCGAATACAAGTAAGTTGAAATTCGGTCACCGTGGTTTAAACCATCCAGTAAAACATCTTGCAACTGGAAAAGTAGCAATTACTTCTCAAAACCACGGTTACGCAGTAGAAGAAGAATCAGTTAAAAATACAGAGCTTGAAATTACACATGTAGCTTTAAATGATGGAACAGTAGAAGGGCTTCGTCATAAGAAGTTCCCAGCATTTACAGTACAATATCATCCAGAAGCTTCAGCAGGACCAGAAGATGCAAATGATTTATTCGAAGATTTCTTAACAATGATTGAAAACTTCAAGAAAGAAGGGGAAGAGTTATGCCAAAACGCCTAGACATTAACACAATTTTAGTAATCGGATCAGGACCAATTGTAATTGGGCAAGCAGCGGAGTTTGATTACTCTGGTACACAAGCTTGTCAATCTCTTAAAGAGGAAGGTTACAAAGTAATCCTTGTTAACTCTAACCCAGCAACAATTATGACAGATACTGCAACAGCAGATAAAGTATACATTGAGCCATTAACATTAGAATTCGTAAGCCGTATTATTCGTAAAGAACGCCCAGATGCAATCTTACCAACATTAGGTGGTCAAACAGGCTTAAACATGGCGGTTGAACTTGCAAAGTCAGGCGTACTTGACGAGTGCGGAGTTGAAATTTTAGGAACAAAATTATCAGCAATCGAGCAAGCGGAAGATCGTGATTTATTCCGTACATTAATGCAAGATTTAAATGAACCAACACCACCAAGTGAAATCATTCATAACCTTGATGAAGCATATGGGTTCGTAAACGAAATTGGTTACCCAGTAATTGTTCGTCCAGCATTCACGTTAGGCGGAACGGGCGGCGGTATTTGCCATAACGAAGAAGAGTTAATTGAAATCGTAACAAGTGGTTTAAAACATAGCCCAGTAACACAATGTTTATTAGAGAAAAGTATTGCTGGATGTAAGGAAATTGAATACGAAGTAATGCGTGATTCAAATGATAACGCAATTGTAGTATGTAACATGGAAAATATCGATCCGGTTGGGGTTCACACAGGTGATTCTATCGTTGTAGCACCGAGCCAAACATTAAGTGATCGTGAGTATCAAATGTTACGTAACACTTCATTACGAATTATTCGTGCATTAGGAATTGAAGGTGGATGTAACGTTCAGCTTGCGCTTGATCCATATAGCTTCCAATACTATGTAATTGAAGTAAATCCACGTGTAAGTCGTTCATCTGCACTTGCATCTAAAGCAACTGGATACCCAATTGCGAAATTAGCAGCGAAAATTGCAGTCGGCTTAACATTAGATGAAATTGTAAACCCAGTAACTCAAAAAACATATGCTTGTTTCGAGCCAGCATTAGACTATGTTGTTTCAAAAATTCCACGTTGGCCATTCGATAAGTTTGAATCAGCGAACAGAACGCTTGGCACACAGATGAAGGCAACTGGTGAAGTTATGTCAATCGGACGTAACTTAGAAGAATCATTATTAAAGGCGGTTCGTTCTTTAGAGTTAGGTATTTATCATCTAGAGTTAGACCACTTAAAAGAGCTTGATAAAGAAACAATGAAAAAACGTATTATAAAAACTGATGATGAGCGCTTGTTTATTGTAGCAGAAGCAATCCGTCAAGGTGTAACGAAAGAAGAAATTAACTCATGGTGTGAAATGGACTTCTTCTTCTTACAAAAAGTTGAAAACATCGTAAACATGGAACGCGAAGTAAAAGCGAATGTAGGAAATATGGAAGTATTACAATCTGCGAAAGAAATGGGCTTCAGTGATCACTACATTGCAGCTGCTTGGAATAAAACTGAGCGCGAAATTTACGATATGCGTAAAGAAAAGAATATGACACCAGTATTCAAAATGGTAGATACTTGTGCGGCAGAGTTTGAATCTGCAACACCATACTACTACAGCACATATGGTGATGAGAATGAATCAATTGTAACAAATCGTAAAAGTGTAGTTGTACTAGGATCTGGTCCAATCCGTATCGGCCAAGGTGTGGAGTTTGACTACGCAACAGTTCACTCAGTATGGGCAATTAAAGAAGCTGGATATGAAGCGATTATTATAAACAATAACCCAGAAACAGTTTCAACAGACTTCAGTATTTCTGACAAATTATACTTTGAACCATTAACGATTGAAGATGTAATGCACATCATTGATTTAGAAAAGCCAGAAGGTGTTATCGTTCAGTTCGGTGGACAAACGGCGATTAACTTAGCTGCAAAATTAGAAGCGCATGGTGTGAAAATTTTAGGAACATCACTTGAAGATTTAGACCGTGCAGAAGATCGTGATAAATTTGAAGCAGCGTTAACACAGCTTGGCATCCCGCAACCAGTTGGTAAAACAGCAACAACTGTAGAACAAGCGGTAGCAATCGCTGAAGAAATTGGTTACCCAGTATTAGTAAGACCATCTTACGTATTAGGTGGACGTGCGATGGAAATCGTATATCGTCAAGAAGAACTACTGCACTACATGAAAAATGCGGTTAAAGTTCATGCAGATCACCCAGTATTAATTGACCGCTACATGGTAGGTAAAGAAATTGAAGTAGATGCAATTTCAGACGGAGAAAATGTGTTCATTCCAGGTATTATGGAACATATTGAACGTGCTGGCGTTCACTCTGGTGACTCAATTGGAGTATATCCACCACAAAGCTTATCTGCAAAACTGAAAGAGCAAATTATTGAACATACAATTGCACTTGGAAAAGGATTAAACATTGTTGGATTACTAAATATCCAATTTGTAGTATTCGAAGATCAAGTGTATGTAATTGAAGTAAATCCACGTGCGAGCCGTACAGTACCATTCTTAAGTAAAATTACAGGCGTACCGATGGCGAATGTTGCAACGAAAGTTATTTTAGGTCAAAACCTTGTAGAACAAGGATATGGAACTGGCTATCACCCAGAAGAGAAGGAAGTGTATGTGAAAGCTCCAGTATTCTCATTTGCGAAACTACGCTCAGTTGATACAACATTAGGACCTGAAATGAAATCAACAGGGGAAGTAATGGGTAAAGACTTAACACTTGAAAAAGCACTATATAAAGGTCTTGTTGCTTCAGGAATTAACATTCCAACTCACGGATCAGTAATTATTACTGTAGCAGATAAAGACAAAGAAGAAGCAATGGAAATTGCAAAACATTTCCATGAAATCGGCTATAACTTATTAGCAACAGCTGGAACAGCAAAATCGTTAACAGAGCAAAACATTCCGGTGCAAGTTGTAAACAAAATTGATTCTGAAGACTACAACTTACTTGATATCATTCGTCAAGGAAAAGCACAGTTTGTAATCAATACATTAACAAAAGGAAAACAACCAGCACGTGATGGTTTCCGAATTCGCCGTGAGTCTGTAGAGAATGGTGTAGCTTGCTTAACATCACTTGATACAACGAGAGCAATCTTAAGAGTATTAGAATCTATGACATTCTCAGCTCATTCAATGAAAGAAATCGCGCCAAAGCAAGAGGTGGTACATGCATGATGCAAAAGCAAAATATGATTGTCGTTAATCAAAAAGAAATCGCAAAAAACATTTACGAATTAGTGCTTCAAGGAAATCTAGTACAGCAAATGAACGAACCAGGGCAGTTTGTACACATTAAGGTAGCAGAGGGCATTGCGCCCCTTCTGCGCCGCCCGATTAGTATTTGTAATGTCGATCAAGAGAAGAACGAATTTACAATGCTATATCGTGCGGAGGGACAAGGGACAAAAACATTAGCAAATAGAAAACAAGGTGAAATGGTAGACGTGCTAGGGCCACTAGGACACGGCTTTCCTGTAGAAGAAGCGGAAGCTGGACAAACTGCTTTGTTAGTAGGTGGGGGAATTGGTGTACCACCACTTTATGAGTTATCACAGCGTCTTGTTGCAAAAGGTGTACGTGTCATTCACATCTTAGGTTTCCAAACAAAAGATGTTGTTTTCTATGAAGAAAAATTTGCAGAACTTGGTGATACGTACGTTGCGACAGTTGACGGTACACATGGTACAAAAGGATTTGTCACAGATGTAATTGATAACTATGGAATTGACTTTGATATTCTGTATTCATGTGGCCCATTAGCGATGCTTCGTGCATTAGAAGGCCGTTACAAAGAGAGAAAAGCCTATATTTCATTAGAAGAACGTATGGGTTGTGGTATTGGAGCTTGTTTCGCCTGCGTATGCCACTTACAAGAAGATCCAAGTGGACATTCTTACAAGAAGGTGTGTAGCGACGGACCAGTATTTCCAATTGGGGAGGTTGTACTATGAACAGATTGCAAGTTGAATTACCAGGATTATCATTAAAAAATCCAATAATACCGGCATCTGGATGCTTTGGATTTGGTCGTGAGTACGCACAGTTTTACGATTTAAGTGTACTAGGCTCAATCATGATTAAAGCAACGACAGAACAACCACGCTATGGAAATCCAACACCTCGTGTTGCTGAAACACCAGGTGGAATGTTAAATGCGATAGGACTTCAAAACCCAGGATTAGAAAAAGTAATGAGTTCTGAATTACCGTGGTTAGAACAATTTGACCTTCCAATCATTGCGAACGTTGCAGGTTCACAAGCTGAGGATTACGTAGCGGTTGCAAAGGAAATTTCTAAAGCGCCTAATGTTCATGCACTAGAATTGAATATATCTTGCCCAAACGTAAAAACAGGTGGTATCGCTTTTGGTACTAATCCTGAAGTTGCTGCTGATTTAACGAAGCGAGTAAAAGAGGTTTCTGAAGTACCTGTATATGTGAAGTTGTCACCGAACGTGGCAAACATTGTGGAAATTGCAAAAGCAATTGAAAATGCAGGTGCAGATGGTTTAACGATGATTAATACATTGCTTGGGATGCGTCTAGATTTAAAAACAGCTAAACCAATTTTAGCAAACCGTACAGGCGGACTATCAGGTCCTGCAATTAAGCCAGTAGCGATTCGTATGGTACATGAAGTAAGCCAAGCGGTTAATATTCCAATTATCGGAATGGGTGGTATTGAATCAGCGGAAGATGTAATTGAATTTTTCTACGCTGGTGCAAGTGCAGTTGCAGTTGGTACAGCGAACTTTGTTGATCCATTTGCATGTCCAACAATTATTGAAGAATTACCAGCATTACTAGATGAATTAGGATTTGATCACATTTCGGAATGTCAAGGAAGGAGCTGGAAGCAAGTATGTCACAGTCGCTAATTGTTGCACTAGATTTTCCAGGGAAACAAGAGGTAGAACAATTTTTACAACACTTTGAAGGGGAAGAGTTATTTGTCAAAGTTGGTATGGAGTTGTTTTACAAAGAAGGACCAGCAATTATTACGCGCTTAAAAGAAAAAGGACATAAAATCTTTCTAGATTTAAAGCTTCATGATATTCCGAATACAGTAAAAAGCGCTATGCGCAGCCTAGCTAGTCTAGATGTTGATATGGTGAACGTTCATGCTGCTGGGGGAAGCAGTATGATGAAAGCTGCGATCGAGGGATTAGAGGAAGGTAAGCAAGAAGGAAAAGAGAGACCGATTTGTATTGCAGTTACACAACTAACAAGCACTTCGGAAGCTATGATGAAAAAAGAGATCGGCATTGAGAAAACGTTAGAAGAAGCGGTTGCTCATTATGCAAAATTAACGAAAGAAAGTGGACTTGATGGAGTTGTTTGTTCAACGCTTGAAGTTCCAAAATTACGTGAAGTATGCGGAGATGAATTTGTAACAGTAACACCGGGGATTCGTCTTGCAAGTGATGATGTAAATGACCAAGTGCGTGTTGCAACACCGAAACGTGCGAGGGAACTTGGTTCAAGTTACATCGTAGTTGGGCGTAGTATTACAAAAGCAGAAAATCCGCTTGAAGCGTATAAAACAGTAAAACAACAGTGGGAAGGTGTAACAGTATGAAAAAAGAAATCGCATCGCATTTATTAGAAATTGGAGCAGTATTTTTACAACCAAATGATCCATTCACTTGGTCTTCTGGTATGAAATCACCAATTTATTGTGATAACCGTTTAACATTATCTTATCCAAAAGTACGTCAAGCGATTGCTTCAGGATTAGAGACGTTAATCAAAGAGCACTTCCCAACTGTAGAAGTTATTGCAGGAACAGCAACTGCTGGCATTGCGCACGCAGCATGGGTAAGCGATCGTATGGATTTACCAATGTGCTACGTACGTAGTAAAGCAAAAGGTCATGGTAAAGGGAACCAAATTGAAGGAAAAGCAGAAAAAGGTCAAAAAGTAGTTGTAGTAGAAGACCTTATTTCAACTGGTGGTAGTGCAATTACTTGTGTAGAAGCACTTCGTGAAGCAGGTTGTGAAGTATTAGGAATCGTATCAATCTTCACATACGAGCTTGAAGCAGGAAAAGAAAAACTAGCAGCAGCAAACGTAGCATCATATTCTTTAAGTGACTACAGTGCATTAACTGAAGTAGCAGCTGAAAAAGGTATGATCGGAGAAGCTGAAACGAAGAAATTACAAGAATGGCGTAAAAATCCAGCTGATGAGGCTTGGATTACAGCGTAATGATAAAAAAAACGACCGCGGGGGGAAACGCGGTCGTTTTTTTATGTGAGAAACAAATGTAAGAGTATTTTGTATTTACTGCACAAGAATGGACATAGCGCTAAATACTAATAAAACAGCCATGGCGACATTAAATTGCTTCCTATATTGCAATAAAAACTTTTGAAACATCGCTCCAAAGAGGCTCCAACTAAATGTACTCATTAAACCGACTATGCCTAAAAATAAGGAGAAAAGAAGATAACTAGAATATGAATTGTAATAGGGGATAATAAAAGTTGCTACGACGGTAAGACCAAAAAGAATTCCTTTTGGATTTATAAATTGTAATAAGATACCGATGAAGAAAAGATTTTGATCTTTATTGGCATTTTCTTTAGCATTTCCATGGCTAGTGAGGATTTTAAAAGCCAAATATAACATATAGCCTACACCTAAAAGAGTTAAAGGAGTTTCAATGAGTGGCAGCGCACTAGTGAGAATAATATTAAAAATACTACATAATAACGTAATGACAAAGAATCCAAAACTAACTCCTAAACAAAATTTAAATGTTTCTTTTAAACCGTGTTTATTCGCAAATGTCATTGCCATAATATTATTGGGACCTGGCGTAAAACTACTAATAACAACAAATAACAAAAATGAAAATAAAGGCATTGTTAGTCCTCCCTTTTATGGATGTATGTTATAATATCCGAAATGAACATTATAACGTTGTTTGTTTTATTATACATAACGAGCGTTATAGTGTAAATGGTATAGGAGTGATTTTTTATGGAAGAAATTCATCTTATTCTTGCCAGAAATTTAAAAGCAATTAGGGAGAAAGAAAAATTAAGCTTAGAAAAGGTCTCTCAATTAAGTGGAGTAAGCAAAGCGATGATCGGACAAATTGAAAGAGGAGAATCAAGCCCAACATTGACAACGATTTGGAAAATAGCTAACGGATTAAAGGTTTCCTTCACTTCTTTAATAAATAATCCAGAGCCTGATACTACAGTTGTTTTAAAAAATGAAATTCAAGTACTGTCTGAAGACGGCGGGAGATATAGAGTATATCCTTCTTTTCCGTTCCAAGAAGATAGACGCTTTGAAGTATACGCTGTTGAAATTGAAAAAGAAGGAATATTACATTCTGACTCTCATAAAGAAGGAACGGAGGAATTTATCACCGTTTTTGATGGAGAAGTAACGATTCGTATAAGTGAGGGTGAGTATCAATTAAGAAGTGGGGATTCTATTAGGTTTAAGGCAGATCGACCCCATACATATTATAATTCAGGAGAAACATTGGCTAGAATGAGTATGACAATATATTATCCAAATGAATAGAAAACGTAAAAAAGTTGACTTCCTTTACTCGGAAAGGAAGTCAACTTTTTGCTTGTTTAAGTGTATATAAAAGATATTAGTGTTTCCTTTCTATCATCTCATATCCTTTTACAAATAATAAAGTCATATAAGAAACGATAAAGGAGAAAATGCTATACATGCCAACCCAAAAGAAAAAGGATGGGGGAAACAATGTAACTCCTAATATAAGAAAAATAGCAAACGTTACAATTGGCATCACGTAATATGTTTTTGTTCTACGTGTTCCAATTACTGAAACAATAAAAATAAGTGCTGGACAAATAAACAAGACGAACATCAATTCATTCATGATTATGTCCCCTTTTTTTAGAAGTAATGTGTTTTTTGTTAACGTTTAAAATAATTGTTCTCCTAATATAATTTCGGTACGTAATGAAAAAAACCTCTTCAAAATCAGTATATTTTAACAATTGGAGAAGAGGGATAAACCGTAAGCAAATAAAAGGAACATCGCTACAACTGTCGTGACGAGTAAACCGATTATGACCGGTAAAAAATTTCGGCGCGCAAGTTCAAATGGATCTACTTTACAAATAGCTGCTGCAGGGATAAGTGCCCAAGGGATCACTGTATCGTTTATTCCGGTTTGTACGAGTAAATTACTCATTGAAACAATAATGGAGATGATTAAAATCGTTGGTAGTAGTTCAGTAATAGCATAGATAAAACTTTGAAAAATCCCGTTAACAGCAAGAGGAATAGAATGTGTTGCAGTTAGACATAGTAGAAAGATAAAAAAGATACAAATGATGGTTGTATCTTTTCGGAGAATGAAAAAAGTAATAATTGTAAGTAAACAAAGAATATAGAGGACGTGCAGAAGTGTTAAGTCTACTCCCATTAGGCTCACATCCTTTAGGCGTTTGTGTAGTTTATTTTATGAAAGAAATGTGAGTGTGTGAGTATAGGAAGTGTGAAGAAATATAATTTCATGTACTGTAATGACAAAATTAATAAATGGATGTTATGATACAAAAAAAACTAAAAATGGAATTAAGGAAGAGGCTCATTTGTTATTCTTATGAGTATTGTGATGAGAGTCGATAGTTATTTTAGAGAGGAGAAGGTTATGAAGGAAAAAATAGGGTTTTATGGTATATTAACTTGTTTAATTGTATCTATTATTTCAAGTCGATTTATTGAAAGTGACTGGATAGTAGCAATGATTACTATAGTTGGATTAATTTTTGCTTTACTATATCGCTGGGACGAATGGAAAACATATAGTCGAAAAAAGAAACTTGTTTTAAGTGCTGAGTTTGTTATTTTAGTAACGATATTGCCATTCATATTAATGGAAGGCGGTAAACAAATGAACACGATGCCGATTTTTCAAGGTTGGTTATATATTGATAAATCACTATATTCAATTGTTGTTTTGGTAGTTATCGGAATAATTGTCACAAAAGTAAATGGGAAACTATTA
Source organism: Bacillus sp. TL12 (assembly GCF_022625245.1). Taxonomy (NCBI): domain Bacteria; kingdom Bacillati; phylum Bacillota; class Bacilli; order Caryophanales; family Bacillaceae; genus Bacillus; species Bacillus sp. TL12. The sequence goes on from NZ_JAJJBY010000005.1 coordinate 142,973, forward strand.
GTAAACGAATCTAAAACATAAAAAGTGCTACCTCGCTAAGAGATAGCACTTTTTATTATTTTATAGAATGAGCCTTTTGCATTTTTTTAATCAATCGAATTTGTCCCCGATGATTAATTTCGTCTTCAAAGACGTGAAACCATTTGAAATAGTTATTTGCTGGTTTATCGTGCCAAAATGGCGTTGTGTTATAGAGCCATTCATCAGGCAGTGATTGAAACGTTGCGATCGTTTTAGTGCGAACTTCTTGTAGAACATTTATGTAGTAGTCTATTGGCTGATTTTTAATCGTTTGACGTCCAAGGTCACCCAATTCAACTCCTGGTAACCAGCGTTCTAATTCAGCTTCTGTTGGTTCGCGATCTTCAAAAGTATGAATCTGATAGTAAAATTCAATTGCAGCCATATGATATAACAGCATGCCGATAGAGTTTGCATTTTCATCATACAAATAATCGAGTTCTTCAATCGTTAAGTCTTGTACAGCTTGCATCGTTGTATAACGTGCATAGTTCATCATAGATACAAGTTTTGAGAACTCTGTGTTTAATCCGTCCACCTTATCAATTACAAAATTCAATAGAAATGCCTCCTAGTAAATGATTTCTTCAGAGAAAGATTTCTCTATACAAAAAAAATTCCTGTTAAATAAAGAAGAAAAATTCCCCGGTGTTAAAAGAAAGAATCGTTACATAGAGGGAATATTATCCAATAACAATGAGGTTTCTATCGGCCTGTGTAATTACCTCATGCCCATCTTTTGTAATGACAATATCATCTTCAATTCTACAACCGCCCCAATTTGGGATATAAATACCCGGCTCGACAGTAACAACCATTCCTTCTTGCAGAGTCGCGCTACTATCTTGGGATAATCGAAGAGGTTCATGAATTTCTAATCCAACGCCATGGCCTGTAGAATGTCCAAAATATTCACCGTAGCCGTGATCCGTAATGTAATTTCTTGTCACATCATCAATTGTTTTTGCAGATTCACCTGGCCTAATTGCTTCAGTTCCTCGTTGTAATGCCTCTAATACAATACCATATATTTTTTCGAATTCTTTGGAGCAACTTCCAATCGCAACAGTACGTGTTAGATCGGAGCAATATCCATTATAGAGTGCACCAAAATCTAATGTAACGATATCCCCATTTTCAATTATCTTACTTGTAGCAACTCCATGTGGGAGAGAAGAGCGAACTCCGGAGGCGATGATAATATCAAATGAGGAAGAGGAAGCTCCTTTTTTTCGCATGAAAAATTCTAATTCATCTCGGATATCAAACTCTGATACACCGGGTTTTAGAAAATGAGTGATATGTTGAAATGTTTCATCTGCGATACGAGCTGCGATTTTCATTGTTTCGATTTCGGAATCTTCTTTAATAGCGCGGATTGTTTCTACTAGTTCGTTTACTTGCACAAGTTCGATGTTTGTATATTTTTTTAACGCGCTATATTGTTTTAAAGTCATATTGTTTTCTTCTATCCCTAACTTGTTGATGTTTAATTTTGTTATTTGATTTGCAATCTCTTGTTCTATGTTTCCTTTATGCATAATGATGTCGGCTTCTTTTACTTGCTTTTTGGCTTGATCGGTATAACGGAAATCTGTAATAAATACAGCATTTGTAGCAGATAGCAAGACAACTCCAGCGCTACCTGTAAATTCAGTTGTATACCTACGATTTTCTTTTTTTGTAATTAGTAATCCGTCTATTCCGTAGTGATCTAGTTGTTTCTGTATTTTTTCTATTCTTGAAGTCATTTTGATTCCTCCCTTTCATCTTCTTATATGAAGCAATAATTGTGCCAATGTGATTGTCTTTGTATAAGAAACGATTATTACCTAAGATATCGAAAAGTTAAGGGGGAGTAACTCTCATTTGTGTCTATATTCTTTACATGAAACATATAAAGTGTCAATTTTTTTATCATTTATATTGGCATGCTGGAGGGGAGATGAGGCGGTAAAGTCTTTGTTAAAGACGGAGTATATAATTATATAAGAAAACACGCAATGATTACTCACAATCATTGCGTATTTGTGTTTCCTATAATCTTAAGCTTTTAATTTCATCACCGTATCAGCATCTGGTGTTACATACAACGTTTGTTGATTATCATATGTAACAAATCCAAGTTTTGCACCACTCGGTTTTTTGACATGACGAATCTTTGTGAAATCTACAGGAACAGAGCTAGAATCTTTTGCTTTACTGTAATAAGCAGCGAGTTTAGCAGCTTCTAATAAAGTTTCTTCAGTAGGTTCTAATGAACGAATGAGGACGTGAGAACCAGGAATATCTTTCGTATGTAACCAAATTTCATCACGGCGTGCAAATTTGGTTGTTAAATAGTCGTTTTGTTTATTGTTTTTACCGACGAAAATTTCAGTTCCATCGCTAGCGATATATTTATCTAATACTGGTTTTGTAGGTTTTTTCTTTACATTCTTTGATTTACGATTACGCATATAACCTTCTTCAGCTAATTCTTCGCGAATTTCTTCAATATCTTTTGAAGAGGCAGCTTCCATTTGCTGCAGTAAGCTATCAAAATAAAGGATCTCCTCATTTGTTTTTTCAATTTGTTCTTCTACAATCGCGACAGAATTTTTTGCTTTTTGATACTTTTGGAAATAACGTTGTGCGTTCTCTGACGGTGTTTTTAGCGGATCTAACGTAATCTTTATAGTTCCACTATTTTCATCGTAGTAGTTCACAACTTCAATTTCTTTGTCACCTTTTTTTAATGCATACATGTTAGCTGTAAGAAGCTCCCCAAATAATTGATATTTATCGGCCTTCCCGGCATCTTGTAGTGTTTTTTGTAATTTAATTAATTTCTTTTCGTTCTTTGTTTTTTCGTTATGCATAAATCGCTCTAAATCATGAGCTTGTTGTTTTACACGGTCGCGCTCTGCTTTTCCAAAGAAGAATCGATCTAATAATTCACTCACAGATAAGAATGTTTTATCATCACCTTTTAAGTGTCCGAGTGGGAATAGATAAAAGAACTCTTTTCCATTTGCAGTTATCATTGTTGGTTCATATTGGTGTACTTGCAGCGGTTTTTGTAATGTGAAAAATGCTTCTGATAATGTCTTTTCATTTACCATACCAGCTGTTTTTACAACTTCTTTTGCGAATAACGGAGAAATCCCCATAAATGCTCCTACAAGTTGTTTATCCATATTTCCCGCTAAAAAATCTAGTGGCCTAATAAATTCAGCTTGTGTTTCAATCTGCAAGGGATTGATTTTATGTTGAGCTGGTGGTGCAACATACTCAGCTCCAGCATATACAGTACGATGGCGATTTACCGCTAAAGAAACGTGCTTTAGGCTATCTAAAATAATATTCGTTTTCGCGTCTACTAAAATAATATTGCTGTGACGGCCCATAATTTCAACGACTAATGTTTTTAACGATTCATCACCAATTTCGTTACGACTTCGAACAGTAATTTGAATGATTCGTTCTAAATCGATTTGTTCAATTTTCTCAATAAATCCACCTTCTAAATGTTTGCGAAGAAGCATGCAAAACATTGGTGGTAACGCCGGTGAATCATAGCTTTGAGTTGTAAGGTGCATACGTGCATAGGTAGGGTGCGCGGAAAGAATTAATTTTTGATTTTTTCCATTCGCTCGAATATGTAACAAAATCTCATATTTTGAAGGTTGATATATTTTTGAAATTCTTCCTGTTTGAAGAGAATTTTCAATTTCATGTGTAATCGCTCTTGTAAATAATCCATCGAATGCCATTATGAACACTCCTTTCTAACTAAATGTTAATTATAGCATTTTTTTGGACGGGGCTGAATAAGCTTTCATTAGAGCATGTCTGCAATCAGGAGGTCGATAGCGAGATGAATTGGTATGAAATGCGTGCAAATGAAGTGGAAGAAAGAGCGAATACGAATGTGAAAGTAGGACTTTCAGAGCAAGAAGCAGAAGGGCGCTTAAAGAAGCTAGGTCCAAATGAATTACAAGAAGCAAAGCGGCCTTCTGCAATCGTTGTATTTTTATCACAATTTAAAGATTTTATGGTACTTGTTTTATTCGGTGCAACTATTATTTCAGCATTTTTAGGAGAGTATATTGATGCAATTGCGATTGTAGCAATTGTGATTATTAATGGGATTCTTGGTTTTTTTCAGGAACGAAAAGCAGAAAAATCACTTGAAGCTTTAAAGGAACTCGCCGCCCCGCAAGTGATAGTTTTACGAAATGGAAAATGGATAAAGGCACCATCAAAAGCGCTAGTTCTTGGGGATGTCATTAAATTCTCTAGCGGGGATCGTATTGGAGCTGATATCCGTCTTATTGAAGCATCTAGTTTATATATTGAAGAATCGGCATTAACAGGTGAATCTGTACCTGTTCAAAAGAAAGTGGAAGCATTGAAAGGTCAAGATGTTGCAATTGGGGATCAAAAAAACATGGCATTTATGGGGACAATGATAACGAGAGGTTCTGGAGTTGGTGTTGTAGTAGCAACAGGAATGAATACGGCTATGGGACAGATTGCGAATATGTTACAAAATGCGGAACAAATGGAAACACCGCTGCAAAGAAGGCTGGAACAACTCGGAAAGATTCTAATCATTGTTGCACTTATTTTAACAGCACTTGTCGTACTAGCTGGGGTCTATCAAGGAAATGAAGTGTATCATATGTTTTTAGCAGGGGTGTCACTTGCTGTTGCGGCAATTCCCGAAGGACTACCAGCGATTGTTACGGTCGCATTATCACTTGGTGTACAACGTATGATTAAGAAGAGAGCGATTGTACGGAAATTGCCAGCTGTAGAAACTTTAGGATGTGCTTCTGTTATTTGTTCAGACAAAACAGGAACGATGACGCAAAATAAAATGATGGTTACACATATGTGGTCAGGCGGCGAAACATGGCATGTAACAGGGCAAGGGTACGAGCCTGTTGGGGCATTCATGAAAGGTGAACAGAAGATTAATCCGACATCTGCAAGGTCTTTATATCAATTGTTAACATTTGGATGTCTATGCAATAATGCTAACATAGTAAAGAAGAAAAAAGCGTATGTCTTAGATGGGGATCCGACAGAAGGTGCGCTTGTTACAGCGGCGATGAAAGCTGGAATATCACGCGAAGCTTTGAAAGAGAAGTTTGAAGTTATTCATGAGTTCCCTTTTGATTCCACACGTAAGATGATGAGTGTTATCGTTCGGGATCGTGATGGTAAAAAATTTGTAGTCACAAAAGGAGCACCTGATGTTCTTTTACAAATAAGTCAAACCATTTTGTGGGGAAATAAACAGCAACCTTTAAGTGAATTGTACCGTAAAGAAGTGCAGGCGGCTATTCATAGTCTTGGGAGTCAAGCGCTCAGAACAATTGCAGTGGCGTTTAAGCCGTTAAAAGTAACGGATTCAATTGAACATGAAAGAGAAGTAGAGAAAGATTTTATGCTTGTTGGGATACAAGGAATGATAGACCCGCCAAGACCAGAAGTAAAACAGGCTGTAAAAGAGTGTAAAGAGGCTGGTATTAAAACGGTAATGATTACAGGAGATCATAAAGTGACAGCAATGGCTATTGCAGAACAACTAGGAATCTTACCACCAAATGGTCGCGTCGTAGAGGGTGTAGAGTTAGCAAACATGTCTGTAGATGAACTAGAAGATATTGTGGAAGATACTTATGTGTTTGCACGTGTATCACCGGAACATAAGTTAAAAATTGTAAAGGCCCTTCAAAATAAAGATCATATTGTGGCGATGACAGGTGACGGAGTGAATGATGCTCCGGCTATTAAAACAGCTGATATTGGGATTGCGATGGGAATTACCGGAACGGATGTGGCCAAAGAAGCCTCCTCTCTCGTATTGTTAGATGACAATTTTGCTACAATTAAATCGGCAATTAAAGAAGGTAGAAACATATATGAAAATATTCGGAAATTTATTCGTTATTTATTAGCGTCAAATGTTGGAGAAATTTTAGTGATGTTGTTTGCGATGATGCTTGCATTGCCGCTTCCAATGGTTCCGATTCAAATTTTATGGGTGAATTTAGTGACAGATGGTTTACCAGCAATGGCGCTTGGGTTAGATAAAGCTGAAGGGGATGTTATGCGCAGAAATCCAAGGCATCCGAAAGAAGGGGTGTTTGCAAGGGGGCTTGCTTGGAAAATTGTGAGCCGGGGATTTTTAATTGGTATTGTAACCTTACTTGCATTTATTATTGCGTTTAATCAGCACCCAAATGAATTGAAATATGCGCAAACAGTAGCCTTTGCTACACTGGTCTTAGCACAGCTTATTCATGTATTTGACTGCCGGAGTGAACATTCTATATTCCATCGTAATCCTTTTGGAAATATATATTTAGTTGGAGCAGTTATTATTTCGGTGTTGTTAATGCTTGTGGTTATTTATTATCCACCGTTGCAACCAATTTTTAGCACAATGCCAATTCAAGCGAGAGATTGGTTATTAATCGCTGGTTTATCGTCTATTCCAACATTTTTATTAGTCGGTTCTTTATTGACAGGGAAAAAGGAAAAAAAGAAGCCTGTATTGTATAAGAAAGGACTAAACTTGAAATAGTCAATGATATGAAAATGTGATATAATTTACAAAAGGTAGTAGAGCTATATCTCTATTACCTTTTTCATTGAGTTATTTCATGCCTTGGATGTGATAAAGATGATTTCTAGTATGACAGGATTTGGACGAGCGAAGGTGGAAAACGACGCTTTTCAAATTACAGTAGAAATGAAGTCAGTGAATCATCGTTTTTTAGAGATGAACATTCGACTTCCGAAACAAATGATGGTTTTTGAAGATAAAATTCGTAAGTTAATTGCAGAACAAGTTCGCCGCGGACGTATTGAAGTGTCTATTATTATTACAGGGGAAGGGCTTATTGAAAGAAAGTTAAGTGTGAATTGGCCACTTCTTGAGCAGTATAGATCCATTATGGAAGACGTGAAAATGAAATTTCAATTACAAGACTCCATTACACTTCAACAATTAATGGCAATGCCAGAAGTAACGGCGATTGAAGAAATGGAAAATGTAAATGAACAATTTGAGCAAAATTTATATGAAGCTGTTCGCCAAGCTGCTCGTATGTTAAAAACGATGAGGGATGGCGAAGGAGAACGATTACATAAAGATATAGCATATCGTTTACAAGAAATTCACAATTGTGTGAATGCGATTATCCCGCATGCCCCAATTGTCATTCAAAGATATCGTGAACGATTAGAAAGTCGATTGAAAGAATTACATAATCAGGATTTAGATGAACAACGACTGTTAACCGAGGTAGCGATGTTTGCAGAGCGCTCGGATATTCATGAAGAATTAGTTCGTTTACAAAGTCATTTAGATCAATTTCGTGAAGCGCTTGAAATTGCAGAGCCTGTTGGAAGGAAAATGGACTTTATTGTACAGGAGATGCATCGAGAGATTAATACGATTGGCTCTAAGGCAAACGACTTAACAATTTCAAAATATGTTGTAGAAATGAAAAATAACCTTGAAAAAATTCGTGAACAGGTACAAAATATTGAGTAGCTGTCAAAAAATATATAAAGTTATACGTGGTGGAGAAATCGGATAGACTTACTAGGAGGCGCAAACTATGGCCATGCGGTTTTTAAATATTGGATATGGAAACATCGTATCTGCTCATCGAATTATTGCTATTGTAAGTCCGGAGTCAGCTCCTATTAAACGAACAGTGCAGGAAGCGCGTGAACATAACGTGTTACTTGATGCTACGTATGGGAGAAAAACAAGGGCGGTTATTGTTATGGATGATGGGCATATTGTATTAAGTCCAATTCAGCCAGAGACGATTGCACATCGTTTAAATAATAAAGAAGATTTAAGTGAGGAAGGGTAGGTTTTACATATTTATGAGAAGTAGAAGAGGGTTGCTCATCGTTCTTTCAGGACCTTCTGGCGTTGGGAAAGGGACAGTTCGTAAAGAGCTGTTCAGCCATGAAGATACAAAGTTTCAATACTCTATTTCAGTAACAACACGCAAACCACGTGAGGGTGAAGTGGATGGTGTGGATTATTTCTTTAAAGAGAGAGAAGAGTTTGAAGAAATGATTCGTAACGAAAAGTTACTTGAGTGGGCAGAGTTCGTTGGAAATTACTATGGAACACCAATTGATTATGTCGAAAAGACATTACAAGAAGGAAAAGATGTGTTCTTAGAAATTGAAGTTCAAGGAGCAATTCAAGTGAAGAAGGCCTTCCCAGAAGGTGTATTTATTTTCTTAGCTCCTCCAAGCCTATCAGAACTAAAGAACCGAATCGTAGGTCGTGGTACAGAGACTGAAGATGTAATTGAAAATCGTTTAACTGTAGCAAAAGAAGAAATCGAAATGATGGATGCTTATGACTACGTAGTAGAAAATGATAGAGTAGAACTTGCTTGTGACCGCATTAAAGCTATTGTGGTTGGTGAACATTGTCGCCGCGAAAGAGTAGCAAAATATTATAAAGAAATGACGGAGGGTATATAATATGTTAAATCCATCAATTGATTCATTACTAAAAAAAATCGACTCTAAATATACATTAGTAACGGTAGCTGCAAAACGCGCACGTGAAATGCAAATAGCTAACAACTGTGTTGTTGAAAAACCTGTTTCTCATAAATGTGTAGGCAAAGCATTGGAAGAAATTGATGCGGAAGCGTTAAATTATGTACCAAGCGAAGAGAAAGTGTCTGAGTAAGGCATTCTCTTCGACAAATGAAAACATAGACTTTATACTTTTCTATGTAACGGTAACAACCTATTTACAAGTAGGTTGTTATTTTTTTACGATAGAACTGAGTTAAAAAGAAATAGGTTTTATTTCGTGAACTGCTAGCGCTGACAAGCTAAAATAAATATATTTCAACAGAATAAGTTTGAAAAAGAAAGAGGACGAGTCATATGCTAAAAGGGAAAAAGATACTTCTATGTGTAACAGGAGGCATTGCTGTTTTTAAAGCGGCTGCGTTAACGAGTAAATTAACACAAGCAGGAGCACTTGTAAAAGTAATGATGAGTGAATCAGCTATGAAGTTTGTTACACCTCTTACATTTCAAGCGCTTTCTCGCCATGATGTATACACGGATACGTTTGATGAAAAAGATTCTGCAGTTATTGCTCATATTGATTTAGCAGATTGGGCAGACGTTGTACTTGTTGCTCCAGCGACAGCAAACTGTATCGGAAAACTAGCAAATGGTATTGCTGATGATATGATTACAACAACATTGCTAGCTACTACAGCACCAGTTTGGATTGCACCTGCGATGAATGTGCATATGTATGAAAATAAAATTGTTCAAAAGAATATGATGACGTTAAAATCGTTAGGATATACATTTATTGAGCCTGGAGAAGGCTTTTTAGCATGTGGATATGTTGCGAAAGGTCGATTAGAAGAACCGGAAACGATTCTCGCTCGATTGCAAGAAGCTTTTTCAGAACATAGACCATTAAAAGGGAAGAAAATTTTAGTAACAGCTGGCCCAACTCGAGAAAAAATTGATCCGGTACGTTTTATGACAAATTTTTCTTCAGGAAAAATGGGTTATGCTCTAGCGGAAGTTGCGGCTAATTTAGGAGCGGATGTCATTCTTGTTTCAGGTCCGACTGCAATAACACCGCCTGTAAATGTAACAACTGTGCAAGTAGAATCTGCACAAGAAATGTTAGAAGCTGTCATGCAACATTATGGATTTATGGATGTTGTCATTAAAACAGCTGCAGTAGCAGATTATCGCCCGAAAATTATGCATGATCAGAAAATGAAAAAGAAAAGTGGCGATGCAATCATTGAATTAGAGAGAACAATCGATATTTTAAAAACACTCGGTGAGAAAAAAGAACATCAGGTACTTGTCGGTTTTGCTGCTGAAACGACAAATATAGAAGAATATGCAACGAAAAAATTACGTGAAAAAAATGCGAATATGATTGTTGCAAACGATGTAAAAGCACAAGGAGCAGGATTTGGTACAGATACAAATATTGTAACAATGTATAGAAAAGATGGAGAAGTTATTCGACTGCCTCTTTTAACAAAGAAAGAAGTTGCACGTGAAATCTTACTGCAAATCGAAGCAATGTTAGAAGAGGATCATATATGAAATTTGCAAGTGTAATCGTTGATGTACCGGCACGTCAAACAGACCGCCCGTTTGATTATGTTATCCCAAAGAAATGGGAAGATATTGTACAAACAGGTATGCGTGTAGTCGTTCCATTTGGTCCAAGAAAATTACAAGGTTTTATTATTGAAATAAAAGATTCAGTCGATGTGGAAAGTAAGAAGTTAAAAGCATTACATGAAATACTAGATGTTACTCCAGTTTTAAATGAGGAATTATTGAAAATTGGATTTTGGCTGACGGATGAAACGTTATGTTATACAATTTCAGCTTTTCAAGTTATGCTTCCAACTGCAATAAAAGCAACGTATAAAAAGCGACTACAGCTGCATAAACCAGAAGAAGTAGCGCCGGAAATTCGTGATTGGTTTCAAGGAAAAGAAGCGATAGATTGGGAAGAAATTGCCACGCATCCACATATGTATCGTACGATTCAAAAAGAGATAACAAATGGAACGATTGAAGTCATCTATAAAGTAAAGGATAAAGTGCAAAAGAAGAAACAAAGAGTGGTTCAGCCAGAATTGCCACAGGAACAATTAGAGGCAGCTGCATTTGAGCTGAAAAGTAAAAAACAGCAAGATGTACTTTATTACTTTGTAGAAAATTATCACAGTGTGGCCTTAAAAACGTTAACAGAAGAACTACAAATAACAGATGCACCAGTAAAGTCGCTTGTGAAAAAAGGGTTGCTTTTAGAAAAGTATGTTGAAGTATATCGTAATCCATATGATGATGAGGCTTTTGAACAGACAAAGCCATTTCCACTCACGGATGAACAAAACCAAGTGATTACACCTATTTTGTCATCTATCGAAAATGAAACATATAATCCATTTTTACTATATGGTGTTACAGGAAGCGGTAAAACAGAAGTGTATTTGCAATCCATTGCTGCGGTGTTAAAAAAAGGAAAAGAAGCCATTGTTCTCGTTCCGGAAATTGCGTTAACGCCGCAAATGGTGGACCGTTTTAAAGGACGATTTGGCTCGCAAGTTGCGGTTCTTCATAGTGCACTTTCTGTTGGTGAAAAATATGATGAATGGCGAAAAATTTTACGGAAAGAAGTGAAGGTGGTCGTTGGAGCACGCTCTGCTGTTTTTGCGCCATTTGAAAATTTAGGAATTATTATTATTGATGAAGAACATGAATCAAGCTATAAACAAGAAGATAATCCAAAGTATCACGCTAGAGATGTCGCCGTCTGGAGAGGTCAATATCATAATTGTCCAATCGTACTCGGTAGTGCAACACCGACACTTGAATCGTTTGCTAGAGCGAAGAAGGGTGTTTATGAGCTATTAACAATGCAAAAGCGTATGAATGAACAAGAATTGCCGACAGTGGAAATTGTTGATATGCGTGAGGAATTGCGTGATGGAAATCGCTCTATGTTCTCTAAATTACTTCATGAGAAAATAGCGGATCGATTAAATAAGAAAGAACAAATGGTACTTTTTTTAAATCGAAGAGGTCATTCAACGTTTGTCATGTGCCGTGATTGTGGTTATGTCGTACAATGTCCTCATTGTGATATATCACTCACTTATCATAAAATGAATCATCGTTTAAAATGTCACTATTGTAGTTATGAGGAAAATATGCCAACTGCTTGTCCTGCTTGTAATAGTTCGCATATTCGTTTCTTTGGTACAGGAACGCAAAAGGTAGAAGAAGAAATTACAAAGTTATTTCCAGAGGCGCGGGTTATCCGTATGGATGTTGACACGACGAGTCGTAAAGGGATGCACGAAAAACTATTAAAAGCGTTCGGTGAAGAGAAAGCGGATATCTTACTTGGTACACAAATGATTGCTAAAGGGCTTGATTTTCCAAAGGTTACACTTGTTGGTGTCTTAACAGCTGATACGATGCTGCATTTACCAGATTTCAGGGCAAGTGAAAAAACGTATCAGTTATTAACACAGGTAAGTGGACGTGCAGGACGACATGAATTACCGGGAGAAGTAGTGATTCAAACGTACACGCCAGAACACTATAGTGTAGAATTAGCAAAGAATCAGCAGTATGATGTATTTTTTGAACAAGAAATGCAAATGAGAAAAATGAGGCAATATCCACCGTACTACTATGTTGCGCTTGTAACCGTTTCACATCCAGAGTTATTAAAAGCAGTACAAGTAACGGAAAAAATTGTCAGTTATTTACGAACGCATTGCTTGCAGCAAACAATGGTGCTAGGACCAGTTGCTTCAGCAATTCCAAGGATAAAAGATAGATATCGATACCAATGCATGATAAAATACAAGCGGGAACCAAACTTAAAGTACGTGCTCAAAATGGTAAATGAACATTATCAAGCGGAAATGCAAAAAGATTTGCAGATCTCAATCGACTTTAATCCAACAATGTTAATGTAGTGGAGGAAAATATGGCAGTTTTAGAAATTGTAAAGCACCCAGATGAAGTGTTAGAAACCCCATGTGAACGGGTAATTAACTTTGATAAGAAGTTAGTGAATTTATTAAAAGATATGCACGAAACAATGTTAGTTGCAGATGGAGTCGGTTTAGCAGCACCGCAAGTCGGGGTAAGTTTGCAAGTAGCAGTTGTTGATATTGGTGATGATACGGGAAAAATCGAACTCATTAATCCGGTTATTTTAGAAAAACGTGGTGAACAAGTAGGTCCCGAAGGTTGCTTAAGCTTTCCGGGACTTTATGGTGAAGTGGAGCGTGCGGAGTATATTAAAGTACGTGCACAAAATCGTCGTGGTAAAATCTTTTTATTAGAGGCAGATGATTTCCTAGCACGCGCAATCCAACATGAAATCGATCATTTACACGGTGTATTATTCACGTCAAAAGTGACGAGATATTATGAGGAAAACGAATTAGAAGAGATGTAAAAGGAGCGGTTTTTGAATGATAAAAGTAGTGTTTATGGGAACACCGGACTTTTCTGTACCGGTGCTTCGTCGTCTTATTGAAGATGGATATGATGTAATAGGTGTTGTAACGCAGCCTGATCGCCCGGTAGGAAGAAAAAAGGTTATGACACCAACACCTGTTAAGGTTGAAGCGGAAAAACACGGTATCCCGGTATTACAACCGTTAAAAATTCGTGAAAAAGATGAATATGAAAAAGTATTGGCGTTAGAGCCAGATTTAATTGTAACAGCTGCGTTTGGGCAAATTATACCAAACGAAATTTTAGAGGCACCAAAGTACGGATGTATTAACGTCCATGCTTCCTTACTTCCAGAACTTCGCGGTGGTGCACCAATTCATTATTCCATCATGCAAGGAAAAGAAAAGACAGGTATCACAATTATGTATATGGTGGAAAAATTAGATGCTGGTGATATTTTAACGCAAGTGGAAGTTGAAATTGAAGAACGTGAAACAACTGGTTCATTATTTGATAAATTAAGTGAAGCTGGAGCTCACTTATTATCGAAAACAGTTCCTTTATTAATCCAAGGAAAATTAGAGCCGATTAAACAAAACGAAGCTGAAGTAACATTTGCGTATAATATTAAGCGCGAACAAGAAAAAATCGATTGGACGAAAACTGGAGAAGAAGTGTACAATCACATTCGCGGTTTAAATCCATGGCCAGTTGCTTATACGACTTTAGCAGAACAAGTTGTAAAAGTATGGTGGGGCGAAAAAGTTCCTGTAACTATGCAGGCTGAAGCGGGTTCTATTGTAGCAATTGAAGAAGATGGTTTCGTTGTGGCGACAGGAAATGAAACTGGAGTGAAAATTACTGAGTTGCAGCCATCTGGTAAAAAACGTATGAGCTGTTCGCAATTTTTACGTGGAACAAAACCTGAAATTGGTACGAAGTTAGGAGAAGACGCATGAGACAAAATGTTCGTGAGTTAGCTCTCGATGGTTTAATGCAAGTTGAAAAAAGCGGTGCTTATAGCAATTTGCTTTTAAATAATTTAATTGAGAAGAGTCAAATTGATAGAAAAGATGTTGGACTGTTAACAGAAATTGTTTATGGGACGATTCAACGTCGTGATACACTAGATTATTATTTACAACCATTTTTAAGGAAAAAAGTAGAGGCATGGGTAAAAGTTTTACTACGTCTGTCCTTATATCAAATGATATATTTAGATCGTGTTCCAGAAAGAGCGGTAATTCATGAAGCAGTTGAAATTGCAAAACGTCGTGGGCATAAAGGGATTGCCGGAATGGTAAATGGGGTATTACGTTCTATTCAGCGTGAAGGTGTCCCGTCCTTAGATGAAATACAAAACCCTGTAAAACGACTTGCTGTTGCAACGAGTCATCCAGAGTGGCTTGTACAAGAATGGACGACAGCATATGATTTAGAAACTGCAGAGAAAATGTGTGAAGTAAATATGTTGCCCCCTGTACCAACAGCACGTGTGAATGTTGATAAAGTAATGGTAGAAGAAGCAATTGATTTACTAAAGCAAGAAGGTGTCGAAGCGCAAAGCGGAGATTTATCTGATGATGCGATTCAAATTGAAAAAGGAAATGTGGCCCATACAGAAGCATTCCAAAAAGGTTTCCTTTCTATTCAAGATGAAAGCTCTATGCTTGTTGCACGTGCTCTAGAACCAGCAGAAGGAGATAAGGTTTTAGATAGCTGTGCGGCACCTGGCGGAAAAACAACGCATATTGCAGAGCGCTTAAAGGGAACGGGACAGGTGATGTCACTTGATTTGCATCCACATAAAGTTCGCTTAATTCAGCAACAAGCGAAGCGTCTTGGTCTAGAAAATGTTGAAACGAAGGCACTTGATGCTAGAAAAGTTCAAGAACATTTTGCAAGTGAAAGTTTTGATAAAATATTAGTAGATGCACCTTGCTCTGGGTTTGGTGTAATCAGACGTAAACCTGATATTAAATTAGGTAAAGAAAAAGGAGATAGTGAAAGACTGTCGACAATTCAGCTATCGATACTAGAAAAGGTAGCTCCTCTGTTAAAAGCAGGTGGTCGCCTTGTTTATAGTACGTGTACAATTGAAAAAATAGAGAATGAGCAAGTAATAGAGCAATTTTTACAAGAGCATCCTGAATTTGAATGGGATACTACTATGAAAGAGCGCATGCCAGAAAAGTTACGTCCTTATATAAATGAAGGACAAGTACAAATTTTACCGCATTATTTTGCAACAGATGGCTTTTATATTGCTTGTTTAAGAAAGAAGGTGTAGCATCATGGAAACAACTGTAAGAAAACAAAAGAAAAATCTAGAAACGAAAAAACCATCTATTTACTCTTTACAACTTCATGAAATGCAAGATTGGTTAAAGGAACAAGGGGAACCGAAATTCCGTGCAGGTCAAATTTTTGATTGGTTATATAAAAAACGTGTGAAAAATTATGAGGATATGACAAACCTTTCCAAAGGATTGCGTGATAAATTGTCGAATTCCTTTGATATAACTACTTTAAATACGTTAGTAAAACAAACATCTTCAGATGGAACGATTAAATTTTTATTCCAACTATACGATGGTTATTCTATTGAAACAGTATTAATGCGACATGAATATGGAAATTCCATTTGTGTAACAACTCAGGTTGGATGTCGTATTGGATGTACGTTTTGTGCATCTACACTAGGTGGTTTAAAACGAAATCTAGAAGCTGGGGAAATTGTAGCACAAGTGGTTGAGGTTCAACGTGCGCTTGATGAAACGGAAGAGCGCGTGAGTTCCCTTGTTGTAATGGGTATTGGTGAGCCGTTTGATAATTACGATAATTTAATGGCATTCCTACGCATTGTAAATCATGAGAAAGGAATCCATATTGGTGCACGTCATATGACGGTTTCAACAAGTGGAATTATCCCAAAAATTTATAAATTCGCTGAAGAAGATATGCAAATTAACTTTGCGATTTCATTGCACGCTCCAAATACAGAATTACGTTCAAAATTAATGCCAATTAACCGTGCTTATAAATTGCCGGATTTAATGGAGGCTATTAAATATTATGTAAATAGAACGGGTCGTCGTATTACATTTGAATATGGCTTATTTGGAGGAGAAAACGACCAAGTTGAGCACGCTGAAGAACTTGCTCAATTGTTAAAAGGTGTAAAGTGTCATGTGAACTTAATTCCGGTAAACTACGTACCAGAGCGTGATTATGTAAGAACGCCACGTGAGCAAATTTTCTTATTTGAAAAAACGCTAAAAGACCGTGGAGTAAATGTAACGATTCGCCGTGAACAAGGTCATGATATTGATGCTGCCTGCGGTCAGTTGCGTGCAAAGGAGCGCAAAGAAGAGACGAGGTGACAAGATGAAAGCCGTGTTTCTATCGGATAAAGGTAAAGTTCGTCAACACAATGAAGATAGTGCAGGAGTTTTTCATAATTTAGATGGAGATATTTTAGCTGTAGTAGCTGATGGAATGGGAGGTCATCGAGCAGGCGATGTTGCTAGCTCGATGGCCATTCAATTATTCCATGATTATTGGAAGCAAACGTATAATATGGATACACCAAAAAAAGCAGAAGAATGGTTACATACAAACGTTGAAATGATTAACGAGAGGGTATACGAATACTCGAAGAAGCATACTGAATGTAGTGGCATGGGAACTACTGTTATTGTTGCGATTTGTACGGCGGGATTTGTAACAATTGGACATATAGGAGATAGTCGTTGTTACATGTTATCAGATGGAGAGATTTCGCTTATAACCGAAGATCATTCACTTGTAAATGAGCTTGTGAGATATGGTGAGATTTCAAAAGAAGATGCAGAGTATCATCCAAAAAAGAATGTGCTTTTACGAGCGCTTGGAACAGAAGAAAAAGTTGGATTAGATGTGAAAACATTAGTGTTAGAAGAAAATGATCAACTGCTTCTTTGCTCTGACGGATTATCAAATAAAGTTGCTATGGATGATATGCGAAAAATTTTGCTATTAAACGAACAACTCGAGACAAAGGGGGAGTGTCTTGTTCAACTTGCGAATGATCGTGGTGGAGAAGATAATATTACCCTTGTCATTGTTGATTATACGGGTTCGGCAAACGAAAGTAGGTGAATTACAACGTGCTGATTGGAAAACGCCTAAATGACCGCTACAAGCTACTGAAAATGATTGGTGGCGGAGGAATGGCCAATGTATATTTGGCTCATGATGATATACTGGGCCGGGATGTAGCGGTAAAAATATTACGACTCGATTATGCAAATAATGATGAGTTTATCAAACGTTTCCATCGAGAAGCGCAATCTGTTACAACGTTGTCGCATCCGAATATTGTGAGTATGTATGATGTTGGTGAAGAAGATGGGATTTATTATCTTGTTATGGAGTATGTACCTGGGCAAACATTGAAGCAATACATAAATCAGCGTGGAATGTTACCTATAGGAGAAGCTCTTGATATTATGGAACAGTTAACATCTGCAATGGCACATGCTCATCATTTTGAAATTGTACATCGAGATATAAAGCCACATAACATTCTAATTCGGAATGATGGAGTTGTGAAAGTAACCGATTTTGGAATTGCGACAGCTACAAGTGCAACGACGATAACGCATACGAACTCAGTGCTTGGTTCGGTTCATTATTTGTCTCCAGAGCAAGCACGCGGAGGGATAGCGAATAAACAATCAGACATTTATTCACTTGGAATTGTAATGTTTGAATTGTTAACAGGGCGACAACCATTTTCAGGAGAGTCTGCGGTTGCGATAGCTTTAAAGCATTTACAGAATGAAACACCATCTCCAAAACGTTGGAATCCAGATATTCCACAAAGTGTAGAAAATATTATTTTAAAAGCAACTGCAAAAGATCCGTTTCATCGGTATCAGTCTGCTAATGCGATGAAGAGAGATGTTGAAACAGCGCTATATCCAGAACGTATTAATGAACAACCGTTTTATATACCGGAAGATATGGAAGCGACGAAGGCCATTCCGATTATTCAACAAGAGCAATTGTTTGGAAATGTAAGTGATGAAACAATTGTATTGAATGGAAACAAAGCCGATGGGCAGATAAAAAGTGAAGAAGCCAAACCAAAGGTAGAAAAAAAGCGAAGTAATAAATGGTTGAAAGTACTAATTACAACATTTTTACTTTTAGCAATTGGTATAACGTTAGCTCTTACTGTAATTCCAGGATTCTTTATACCAAAAGATGTGAAAATCCCGGATGTATCTGGTATGAAGTATGAGACTGCTGTTAATGCTCTTGTTGAGAAAGGATTTGAAGTTGCTGAGCCTAACATTGTTTATACAGATGATGTTGAAGCTGGGAAAGTAATTAAAACAAATCCAGTAGCAGGAAGAGTTGTAAAGGAAAGTTCTAAAATCACAATCTATCAATCCGGTGGGAAAAAAAAGAACAAAATGAGTAATTTAATCGGAAAAGATTTTGAGAGCTTGAAGGACGAATTAGAAGGAAAATATAAAATTATTGTTCCATCCTATATTGAAAGCGATAAACCGAAAGGTCAAATTTTAGACCAGAGTCCAGCGGCTGATCAAATGATTGTGGAAGCAGAGCAAGATGTGAAAGTTTGGATAAGTAAGGGGCCTTATCAAATTAGGCTTGGTGATTTTTCAGGTTGGACCGAAAATTATGTGAATAGCTATTTGAATGAAAATAAACTGATCTCTAATATAAAAAGAGAGTATTCAGATACAGTTGAGAAAGGTTTAGTGATTTCACAATCACCAAAACCGGGAACACCTTTAAAAGAAGGAGATAAAGTAACGGTTACTATATCAGATGGGCCAAAACCGAAAGTAACGAAGACTGTAAAAGTTGATAATATTGCAATCCCATATGAATCTCCTGTAGAAGGTGAGAAAAAGCCGCAGACAATAGAAATTTACAAAGAAGATATGGCGCAAAAAATGGATAAGCCGATTGAAACACGAACGATAACGGAATCAACTACTATTTCTTTAGAATTTGTGATTCAAGAAGGAACAAAAGGACATTATAAGATTGTTCGAGATGGAACAACAATCATTGATAAAGAAGTGCCATATCCGGCCGAGTAAAGGTGTGTCTCCATTTAGTGGATTCCACCTTCTTTGTATGGACAGTGGAATTTGTTACTCGTGCCTGTTATGCTGTTAACGTGGGCAGAAAAAGGACGAGAAGTTGTGATTTGAAATAGAAGAACAGCCTAAAAGTAAAGTAGGAATAAAGGGTAATCTAAACTGGTAAACAGTCAGTCTTATCCCATTACTCCGTCTCGAAATTTTGAGAGAGGGTTAATAATATATATAACCCTACTTGATCAGGGACTGATAATCATTTCATTTTATATAGAATAAAGGAGAGTTATATGGCAGAAGGAAAAATTATAAAAGCTTTAAGCGGTTTTTATTATGTGCAGCATGAAGGTGGTATTACACAATGCCGTGGTCGTGGTGTATTCAGAAAAAATAAAATTACACCGCTTGTAGGAGATCAAGTAGTTTTTCAAGCAGAGAATCCGAATGAAGGGTATGTTTTGGAGGTTTTTGAGCGAAAGAATGAACTTGTTAGACCGCCAATCGCCAATGTTGATCAAGCAATCCTTGTTTTCTCGGCAGTTGAACCAGATTTTAACCCTGGATTGTTAGATCGATTTCTGGTTTTAATTGAATATCATAACATTAAACCGATTATTTGTATTAGTAAAATGGATTTAGTTAGTGAAAAGATGCGAGAAACCGTTGAATCTTATGCAAAGGATTATCGTGAAATGGGATATGATGTGCTATTTACTTCAATCAACACATCAGAAAGTATTGATATTTTAAAACCATTTTTAGAAGGTTGTGTATCAGTGGTTGCAGGACAATCTGGTGTAGGAAAATCATCCATGTTAAACGTATTACGCCCAGATTTAGCGCTGAAAACAAATGATATCTCTTCGCATTTAGGGCGTGGTAAGCATACGACAAGACACGTAGAATTGATTTCGGTTGGAAGTGGTCTGGTAGCAGATACACCGGGGTTTAGTTCTCTTGATTTTATCGATATAGAAGTAGAAGATCTTACATATTGTTTTCCAGAGTTGAAAGAAGAGAGTCAATACTGTAAATTTAGAGGGTGTACACATCTTTCTGAACCAAAATGCGCGGTGAAAGCTGCGGTAGAGGAAGGGAAGATTACCCATTATCGTTACGAACATTATAAACAATTCGTAGAAGAAATTAGAGAGAGAAAGCCGAGGTATTAGTCATGGTTAAAATTGCACCATCGATTTTATCAGCAGATTTTTCAAAATTAGGGGAAGAAATTAAAGATGTAGAAAAAGGCGGAGCGGATTATATCCATGTTGATGTAATGGATGGACATTTTGTTCCGAACATTACAATTGGTCCGCTAATTGTAGAGGCAATTCGTCCAATTACATCCTTACCATTAGATGTACATTTGATGATTGAAAATCCTGATAATTATATCCCTACTTTTGCGAAGGCTGGAGCGGATATTATTACTGTCCATGTAGAGGCATGTTCACATTTACATCGTACGATTCAATTAATTAAATCACATGGTATCAAAGCGGGAGTGGTATTAAACCCGCATACACCAGTGTCAATGGTTGAACATGTATTAGAAGATGTTGATATGGTATTACTTATGACAGTAAATCCAGGATTTGGCGGACAGAAGTTTATTCATTCTGTATTACCGAAAATTAAACAAGTTGCAGAAATGGTCAAAGAGCGCAATTTACAAGTAGAAATTGAAGTTGATGGTGGTGTAAACGCTGCGACTGCGAGACTTTGTGTAGAAGCTGGAGCAAATGTCCTTGTAGCTGGATCAGCAGTATATAATCAAAAAGACCGCGGTGAGGCAATTCGCGTAATTCGTGGATAAGGAATAGATGTAAGAAAACTTTCATGACCTGTTAGAACGGGAAAAATGTGAAAAAGGCAATCTACCGACTGGCAGATTGTCTTTTTCTATAGAAGGGGAAGAAAAGATGATTATTCATATACTAGCTGGAGGGCCTGAGGAGTACTGCGCTGATTTATCTCGGTATGAAAATGAGGAAGTTGTATGGGCGGCAGTTGACCGTGGTGTATATCGTTTATTACAAAGAGGAATCATGCCAACAGTTGCATTTGGTGACTATGACTCAGTTACAGATGAAGAATTAGCGTGGATGCAAAAACAGACAGATGAGTTGCATATTGTTCTACGCGAAAAAGATCAAACGGATTTAGAAATTGCAATTCATTGGGCATTGGAGCAAAAACCGGATTTGATTCGTATTTTTGGCGCTACAGGTGGAAGGCTTGATCATGGATTAGCGAACATACAGATGCTTTTAAAAGGACTGGAAGCATATACTGAAATGTATATCGTCGATAATAAAAATGAAATCTCTGTAAAAAAAGTAGGTACATATATAATTGAAGAAAAGGAGCAATTTCCATACGTATCTTTTGTGCCTGTTACGGAAATTGTAAAAGGTATTACACTTTGTGGTTTTAAATATCCTCTCACTGATAAAACGATAGAATGGGGATCGACGCTTTGTATTAGTAATGAACTCGTTGTGGAAAAAGGTACTTTTTCATTTACTTCTGGCATATTAATGGTGATAAGAAGCACGGATTGAAGAAACACTTTTGCTACTCGCATCATATAGTAAACAAGTGGAGTAATGGGGATTAGGAGGGAAACCATGAGATTTTATACAATTAAGTTACCTAAATTTCTTGGTGGAATTGTTCGCGCGGTGTTAAATACCTTTAAAAAGGACTAAAAAAGCACCATTAATGGTGCTTTTTTCATGGTGATAATAAAAAAAGAGCCTAGTGGCTCTTTTTTTTATTATTAAACACGTTCGATTTTGCCAGATTTTAATGCTCTAGCAGAAACGTAAACACGTTGAACTTTACCGTCGATGCGTACGCGAACTTTTTGAAGGTTAGCGCCCCATTTACGTTTTGTAGCGTTCATTGCGTGAGAACGAGAGTTACCAGAACGAGCTTTTCTTCCAGTAATAGCACAAACACGAGCCATCTATATTTCCCTCCCTTAACTACCTTACCATACGTAATTTTTCAATGTTAGTCTTTTATGCGATGCTAAAAACACTACTATAATTTAACACAACTAAAAAGAGAATGCAACAGTGTATAAAAAAGAAATCAAGAAAAATTACTTGACACTAAATGTCAGTAAAGAAAAGTAGAAATCAAGAAAAATTACTTGACATATTATAGTGATACATGTTGTATAATAACAATGGACTATTTTGCTCGTCATGGAAAATTGTAATAATGAGTACAAAATATGAGAGCGAAAAGAAAGAACGATGGAATTTTCTTTGAAAAGATTATATGATAGTAATTAAAGTAGTCTAGCTCACTTTCACCATTTATGAAGGGGGAAACGAGATGTCAATTGAAATTAAAACGAAGTACGGTCAAATTGATATTAGTACAGATGTAATTGCAACGATTGCTGGAGGTGCCGCGGTAGATTGCTACGGTATCGTTGGTATGGCTTCAAAAAATCAATTAAAAGATGGATTAACAGAAATTTTACGAAAAGAAAACTTCACTAGAGGCGTTATTGTTCGTAAAGACGAAGATGAAGTACATATTGATATGTATATTATTGTGAGCTATGGTACAAAAATTTCAGAGGTAGCACATAACGTCCAAACGAAAGTGAAATATACATTAGACCAAACGGTAGGACTAGCAGTAGATTCTGTAAACATCTACGTACAAGGAGTTAAAGTAATAAACTTGTAATGTGCATTAAGGAGGAAAATCTGTGTCAATTCAAAAAATTGATGGAAAACGTTTATCACAAATGATTATTCAAGGAGCGAATAATTTAACAAACAATGTGCAGCTTGTTGATGCATTAAACGTTTTTCCAGTTCCAGATGGCGATACCGGTACAAATATGAATTTATCAATGACTTCAGGTGCGCGTGAGGTGAAAGCAAACCCTTCACAGCATGCTGGTAAAGTCGGCGTAAGTTTAGCAAAAGGATTATTGATGGGAGCTCGCGGTAACTCAGGTGTTATTTTATCTCAGTTGTTCCGTGGCTTCTCTAAATCCATTGAACAAAAAGAAGAATTAACAACAGTTGATTTTGCGGCAGCTTTAGAAGCTGGTGTAGAAACGGCGTATAAAGCGGTTATGAAGCCGATTGAAGGAACGATTTTAACAGTTGCAAGAGAAACGGGTAAATATGCAGTCACAGTTGCGAAAAAACAGCGCGACTTTGTTTTGTTTATGGAAGACGTTGTAAAAGAAGCGAATGCATCGTTAAATCGTACGCCGGATTTATTATCTGTATTAAAACAAGTTGGCGTTGTAGATAGCGGTGGTAAAGGTCTTGTAGTTGTATATGAAGGCTTTTTAGCTGATTTAAAAGGAGAAACAATTTCTTCTGATGTACCGGCGCAACCATCTATGAATGAAATGGTACGTGCGGAGCATCACCGTAGTGTACAAAGCCAATTGAGTACAGAAGATATTAAATATGGATATTGTACGGAGTTTATGGTGAAATTAGAGCCTGAAAAAGTAAAGGAACATAATTTCTCAGAACAAAAATTCCGTGAAGATATTAGCGTATATGGTGATTCACTACTTGTTGTATCAGATGATGAAATCGTAAAAGTTCATATTCATGCTGAGCATCCGGGAGATGCGATGAACTATGGTCAACGTTATGGTAGTTTAATTAAGATTAAAGTAGAAAATATGCGTGAACAGCATACTGCTTTATTAGACGATCCAGTAACAATGCCTGAGAAGGTAACTCCAGTGAAAGAGAAACAACCATATGGTATTGTAACTGTAGCGATGGGATCTGGAATTAAGAACTTATTCGAGAGCATTGGTGCAACACAAGTTATCGAAGGTGGTCAAACGATGAATCCAAGCACGGAGGATATCGTGAAAGCAATTGAAGAAGCGAATGCTGACAAAATTATCATTTTGCCGAACAATGGCAATATTGTGATGGCTGCAGAACAAGCTGCCTCTGTTGTTGATCAAGAAGTTATTGTAGTGCGTTCGAAAACTGTTCCGCAAGGGATGGCAGCTATGTTAGCATTTAACCCAGCTGGAACGCTAGAAGAAAATGAAGAGAATATGAAAGAAGCGCTTGCGCATGTGAGAACAGGTCAAGTTACGTATGCAGTTCGTGATACGGAAATTGACGGCGTATCAATTCAAAAAGATGATTTCATGTGCATTGCAGATGGAAAGATTGTATCTACAAATGCTAAAAAAGTAGGTGCAGCGAAGCAGTTGCTA
Source organism: Bacillus sp. TL12 (assembly GCF_022625245.1). NCBI lineage: Bacteria > Bacillati > Bacillota > Bacilli > Caryophanales > Bacillaceae > Bacillus > Bacillus sp. TL12. Next base: position 167,387 of record NZ_JAJJBY010000005.1, read on the forward strand.
GAAAGTATGATTGATGAAGATTCTGAGATCGTAACAATCTTGCAAGGTGAAGATGCAGCAGATGAAGAAGTTGCAGAGTTAGTTTCATTTGTAGAAGAGAAGTTTGAAGATGTAGAGGTAGAAGTTCATCAAGGGAATCAACCTGTATATTCTTTCATTTTCTCTGTAGAATAAGATGAAGTTTTCCTAAGGATAGATTATTTACTTGCTAATGAGCGAGAACGCATGACATATATTGCCTGTGATTCTTATTCAAAAGGCTAGCATATTGATGATAAAAAGAGCCTTACTGTTATAGTAAGGCTCTTTTCTTTCGTGTATAACTTCTATAAGTTGCTTCACTATAATTGTAATAGATAAACCTTGGACTGTTGTGTAAGAGTAGTCTCTTTTAAAACGCCTATGATAAAATAGAAAAGGTGAAAGAGGGCGATTACTATAGGAAGTAGGTAATCGTTGTAAATGAGATGTGAATAGAATGCTATGAAATAAGATGAGAATGAAATGAAGAAAATGATGTGACGGAGCGTGAAAATCTTGAATGAAATTGTGCAAGTTCCTGTTACGGATGTAAAGGGAATCGGAGGAGAGACATCTGAATTATTACATGAGATGGGGATTTATACAGTTTCTCATCTATTAGAGCATTTTCCGTACCGTTATGAAGACTATGCGATGAAAGATTTGGCAGATGTGAAGCATGAAGAGCGTGTAACGGTGGAAGGAAAAGTACATAGTGCTCCTTTATTACAATATTATGGGAAGAAGAAGTCGCGCCTTACTGTTCGTGTACTTGTTGGCCGTTATTTAATTACGGCTGTATGTTTTAACAGACCATATTATAAGCAAAAATTAAAACTTGATGAAACGGTGGCGATTACTGGTAAATGGGATCAGCATCGCCAAACAATCTCTGTATCCGAGCTTCATTTTGGTCCAGTCGTACGCCAGCAAGAAGTGGAACCTGTGTATTCAGTAAAAGGGAAATTAACAGTAAAACAAATGCGTCGTTTTATTGCGCAAGCTTTAAAAGGATACGGTAACTCTATAACTGAAGTATTACCAGATGGTTTGCTAAGTCGTTACAAGTTGTTACCTCGATATGAAGCTCTTCGGGCACTGCATTTCCCGGTTGGTCAAGAAGATTTAAAACAGGCACGTCGTCGATTTGTATATGAGGAATTTTTCTTATTCCAGCTCAAAATGCAAGCGTTGCGTAAAATTGAAAGAGAGAGTTCGAAGGGAACGAAAAAAGAGATTTCAATGAAAGAATTAGAAGAATTCACGGATGCGCTTCCATTCCCACTTACTGGTGCGCAGCGCCGTGTTGTTTCTGAGGTTATGAAGGATATGGAGTCTCCTTACCGAATGAATCGGTTATTACAAGGAGATGTTGGGTCGGGAAAAACGGTCGTAGCTGCAATTGCTCTTTATGCAGCGAAACTTGCGCATTATCAAGGCGCGTTAATGGTCCCTACAGAAATTCTAGCCGAGCAACATTATCAATCGCTAGCAGAGACATTCTCTCATTTTAATATGAATGTGGAATTATTAACAAGTTCAGTTAAAGGGGCACGTCGTCGTGAGATTTTAGCGAAACTTGAACAAGGAGAAATAGATATTCTTGTTGGGACACATGCTTTAATTCAGGATGAGGTCATTTTCCATAGGCTCGGGCTGGTTATTACTGACGAACAACACCGTTTTGGTGTGGCGCAGCGCCGTGTTTTACGAGAGAAAGGTGAAAGTCCGGACGTGTTGTTTATGACAGCGACACCAATTCCTCGTACATTGGCGATTACTGCTTTTGGAGAAATGGATGTTTCCATTATTGATGAAATGCCGGCTGGGCGTAAAGTGATTGAAACGTATTGGGCAAAACATGATATGTTAGAGCGTGTTCTTGGATTCGTAGAAAAGGAAGTGAAGAAGGGGAGACAAGCTTATGTCATTTGTCCGCTTATTGAAGAATCTGAAAAGCTTGATGTGCAAAATGCAATTGATTTGCATAGTATGCTGATTCATCACTATCAAGGGAAGTTTCAAGTTGGATTAATGCATGGGCGTCTATCTTCTCAAGAAAAAGAAGAGGTAATGGAGCAATTTAGTGAAAATAAAGTGCAAATTCTTGTTTCGACAACGGTAGTTGAGGTTGGTGTTAACGTGCCAAATGCAACAGTTATGGTAATTTATGATGCGGAGCGCTTTGGTTTATCGCAATTGCATCAGCTTCGAGGACGTGTTGGTCGTGGAAGTGAGCAGTCGTATTGTTTGTTAATTGCAGATCCGAAATCGGAAACTGGAAAAGAGCGAATGCGCATTATGACGGAAACAAATGATGGATTTGTATTGTCAGAAAAAGATTTAGAATTACGTGGTCCTGGAGATTTCTTTGGAAGTAAGCAAAGTGGTCTGCCAGAGTTTAAGGTAGCTGATATGGTACATGATTATCGAGCATTGGAAACAGCGAGACAAGATGCAGCCATACTGGTTGATTCAGAAGCGTTTTGGCATAATGAACAGTATGCATCGCTTCGCGTATATCTTGAAGGAACAGGTGTGTTTCAAGGAGAAAAGCTTGATTAAAAGTCGAATGTGCGAAATTTTTTGTTGCATTCTACTTTTAATGATTATATACTACTGTTAGTACCTAGTCATAAAAATGGATGGTGCGGTATGAAAAAGAGAAAAAGCAAGAAAGAAAGACAAGCGTTATTGCAACAAACAATAGAAACAAATCCGTTCATAACGGATGAAGAGTTAGCAGAGCAGTTTCAAGTAAGCATACAAACAGTTCGTCTTGATCGAATGGAGTTATCCATTCCGGAGTTAAGAGAACGAATTAAACATGTAGCGACACGGCAGCATGAAGAAGATGTGAAATCTTTGCCGTTAGAAGAAGTAGTTGGCGAAATTATTGATATAGAATTAGATAGGCATGCAATTTCCATTTTCGAAGTAAAGGTGGAGCATGTATTTAAAAGAAATCAAATTGCACGTGGGCATCATTTATTTGCTCAAGCAAACTCACTAGCTGTTGCAGTTATTGATGAAGAACTAGCTTTAACTGCAAAGTCTACCATTCGATATATTCGTCCTGTAAAATTAGGAGAACGTGTTGTTGCTAAAGCGCGCGTTGAAGATGTGGAGAATGATAAAGGACGGACGGTTGTCAAAGTGCATAGCTTTGTTGGTGAAGAACTTGTTTTTTCAGGCACTTTTGAAATGTATCGATCTAGTAATTATAGTGAGGAAGGTAACAATTTATGAAAATCGCAATAGATGCAATGGGTGGCGATCACGCTCCAAAAGCAGTAGTATTAGGAGCAATGAAAGCTATTAAGGAATATTCGGATTTACATATTACCCTAGTAGGGAAAGAAGAAGAAATTCGTCAGCATTTAACAAATGAAGAGCGTATTACTATACTTCATACAGACGAAATAATTGAAGCAACGGATGAACCAGTAAGAGCTGTTCGCCGTAAAAAACAAGCTTCAATGGTACTTGCAGCACAGCAAGTAAAGGAAGGTGTAGCAGATGCTTGTATATCAGCAGGTAGCACAGGCGCTTTAATGGCTGCTGGATTGTTTGTGGTAGGACGTATGGAAGGGATTGAACGACCTGCTTTATCACCCACAATGCCAACTGTTGATGGAGAAGGATTTGTTATGCTAGATGTTGGAGCGAATGTCGACGCAAAACCAATTCATTTATATCAATACGCGGTTATGGGTTCTGTTTACGCTGAGAAAGTAAGAGGGATTCAAAATCCACGTGTTGGACTTTTAAATGTTGGTACAGAAGATGGGAAAGGAAACGATCTTTCAAAACAAGTATTTGCTATGTTAAAAGATGCACCGATTAACTTTGTTGGAAATGTTGAATCAAGAGATTTACTACAAGGTGTAGCGGATGTAGTTGTGTGTGATGGTTTTACTGGAAATGTAGCATTAAAATCATTAGAAGGAACAGCGCTTGCGTTATTCTCTATGCTAAAAGAACAATTAATGAGTTCATTTACAAGTAAATTAGCAGCAGCAGTATTAAAACCAAAACTTATGGTATTAAAAGATAAAATGGATTATTCGGAGTATGGCGGAGCAGCATTATTTGGATTAAAAGCTCCAGTCATTAAAGCTCACGGTTCTTCTAGTGATCAATCGATATTCAGTGCGATTCGTCAAACGAGAGAGATGGTAGCGAAAGAAGTAATTCCTACAATTTCAAGTGTAATGGAGGAAGAGTCGCTTCAATAAGAGGAGGATTTGAAATGGGAAAACTAGCATTTCTTTTTCCGGGCCAAGGTTCACAGGCAGTTGGAATGGGTAGACAGTTAGCAGAGAATCATAAAGAGGTTGCAAAAGTATTTCAAAAAGCAGATGAAGTTTTACAGGAGTCTCTTTCAGAGGTAATTTTTGAAGGGCCGCAGGAAAAACTGACATTAACGACAAATGCACAGCCTGCATTGTTGACGACAAGTTTTGCGATTTTAACAGCTTTGAAAGAATATGATATTACACCAGATTATGTGGCAGGACATAGTTTGGGTGAGTATAGTGCGCTTGTAGCAGCCGGAGCATTGACATTCGATGATGCTGTGTATGCTGTGAGAAAACGTGGTGAATATATGGAAGAAGCTGTGCCGAGTGGAGAAGGAGCAATGGCTGCTATTTTAGGAGCGGATCCAGATGTTCTGAAACAAGTTACAGAAGAAGTGACGAATGACGGATATCCGGTGCAAGTTGCTAATATGAATAGCACGAAGCAAATTGTTATATCTGGAACAAAACAAGGTGTAGAACTTGCATCTCAAAAAGCGAAAGAAAATGGTGCGAAACGTGCGATTCCACTTCGAGTGAGCGGTCCATTCCATTCTTCATTAATGAAGCCAGCTGCTGAGAAGTTTCAAGGCGTACTAAGTGAAATTGCAATTCAAGATGCAAAAATTCCGGTTATCGCAAATGTTACGGCAGATTGTATTACACGTAGTACGGATATTCAAGAAAAACTAATTGAACAACTTTACTCACCTGTTTTATGGTACCCATCGATTGAACGTATGGTAGAACAAGGGGTAGATACATTTATTGAAATTGGACCCGGAAAAGTGCTAGCTGGTCTTATGAAATCAATCGCTCCATCTGTGAAAGTATATGCGATATATGATGAAGAGACATTGAGAGATACCATTTCAAATTTGAGAGGAGAAAGCGGATGTTAAAAGGGAAAGTAGCATTAGTAACAGGTGCATCACGCGGGATTGGTCGTGCAATTGCAATTGATTTAGCGAAGCAAGGTGCGACGGTTGTAGTGAACTACGCTGGTAATGAACAAAAAGCAAATGAAGTAGTCGATGAAATAAAAAAACTTGGTTCAGAAGCAATCGCAGTAAGAGCTGATGTTGCTAATGGTGAAGATGTTGCAAATATGGTAAAACAAACTGTAGACACATTTGGACAAGTTGATATTCTTGTAAATAACGCAGGTGTAACAAGAGATAATTTATTAATGCGTATGAAAGAAGAAGAATGGGATACAGTTATTAATACAAACTTAAAAGGTGTATTCTTATGTACGAAAGCCGTATCTCGCTATATGATGCGTCAACGTCACGGCCGTATTATTAATATTGCTTCTGTTGTTGGTGTTACAGGAAATCCTGGTCAAGCAAATTACGTTGCTGCAAAAGCGGGTGTAATAGGATTGACAAAAACGTCTGCTAAAGAATTAGCTAGTAGAAATATAACTGTAAATGCCATCGCGCCAGGATTTATTGCTACCGATATGACGGACGTACTAGCAGAAAACTTAAAAGAAGAAATGTTGAAATTGATCCCTGCTGCTAAGTTTGGAGAAGCGCAAGATATTGCGAATGCTGTAACGTTTTTTGCTGCTGATCACAGCAAATATATTACAGGACAAACATTACATGTTGATGGCGGTATGGTAATGTAATAAAAGAAACGATTTCACCTAGTTTTTTTGTGAAATATTTAATATAATATTTGAGGGGAGGTGAATGAATTATGGCAGATGTTTTAGAGCGTGTAACGAAAATCATCGTGGATCGTTTAGGAGTAGAAGAAACAGAAGTAGTACCAGCTGCAAGCTTTAAAGAAGATTTAGGTGCAGACTCCCTAGATGTAGTTGAACTTGTAATGCAATTAGAAGATGAGTTTGAAATGGAAATTTCTGATGAAGAAGCAGAAAAAATTGCTACTGTTGGCGATGCTGTGACTTACATAGAGAGTCATCTATAATGTTTGAGTGAAGTCCCGTTTTATAGCGGGGCTTTCTCGGCTTATATCTGGAGGGACCTATGCCGTACCGAAAATATAGAGAAAAAAAATATGAAACAAAATATCGTGAAGCCTTTAAAACGTTTCAACAAAAAATAGGTATTACGTTTACAGACGAAAAATTATTGATTCAAGCATTTACGCATTCATCGTATGTGAATGAGCATCGAAAAAAGCCACATGAAGACAATGAACGTCTTGAATTTCTTGGAGACGCTGTATTAGAACTAACTGTATCGCAGTATTTGTTTCAAAAATATCCGACAATGAGCGAAGGAGAACTAACGAAGTTACGTGCAGCTATTGTGTGTGAGCCATCTCTTGTCCGCTTTGCGAATGAATTGTCATTTGGGAATCTCGTTCTATTAGGAAAAGGTGAAGAAATGACAGGTGGGCGTGAACGACCGGCCTTATTAGCGGATGTCTTTGAAGCGTTTATTGGTGCCCTTTATCTTGATCAAGGATTGGATACAGTGTGGGGATTCTTAAAAGAAATCGTATATCCAAAAATTAATGAAGGTGCTTTTTCTCATGTGATGGATTATAAGAGTCAATTACAAGAATTAATTCAGCGTGATGGTAGCGGTAATATTGAGTATCAAATTTTGCAAGAAAAAGGACCTGCTCACAATCGAGAATTTGTGTCACGTGTTACATTAAATAGCGTGGCTCTTGGGCTTGGTAGCGGTAAGTCAAAAAAAGAGGCAGAACAACAAGCTGCTGCTGAGGCATTGAAAAAGTTAAAAGAACAATCATAAGGAATCCCCCTTTATATGAGGGGGATTCCTTGTGCATAGAATGAAACTTTATTTTCATTTAGATATAAAAAGATAAATATGAATCCGTGCAGTAGCTTGTTTTTACAGACACAGACTATAACAACGGAGAATAGGGGGAAGGCCTTTCGTGTTTTTAAAGAGATTAGAAATAGCAGGATTTAAATCCTTCGCGGAGCGTGTATCTGTTGATTTTGTTCCGGGTGTAACATCTGTAGTGGGTCCTAACGGGAGTGGAAAGAGTAACATTACCGATGCAATCCGCTGGGTACTTGGTGAACAATCTGCAAAGTCATTACGCGGTGCAAAGATGGAGGATATTATTTTTGCGGGAAGCGATACGCGAAAAGCAGTTAATGTTGCAGAAGTAACGTTAACTTTAAATAATGAAGATCAGCGTTTGCCAATTGAATATAATGAAGTATGTGTAACACGCCGTGTTTCTCGCTCAGGAGATAGTGACTTTTTTATTAATAAACAGTCTTGTCGATTAAAAGATATTATTGATTTGTTTATGGACTCCGGTATGGGGCGAGAAGCTTTCTCGATTATTAGTCAAGGGAAAGTAGAAGAAATTTTAAGTAGTAAACCTGAAGAACGTCGTGGTGTATTTGAAGAAGCGGCGGGCGTATTAAAATATAAACTTCGCAAAAAGAAAGCCGAAGGAAAATTAGCAGAAACACAAGAAAATTTAAATCGTGTGCAAGATATCATTCATGAACTAAGTAGTCAAGTAGAGCCCCTTGAAAAACAGGCTTCTATTGCGAAAGACTATCTTGAGAAAAAAGAAGAACTAGAAAAAGTAGAAGCGGCTCTCATTGTATATGAAATTGAAGAATTACATGAAAAATGGGAAGCACTTAGAAAACAGTTTGGACACAATAAAGATGAAGAAGTAAAAATGTCAACGCATTTACAAAAAAGTGAAGCAGAGCTCGAAGAATTACGCGGGCAATTGCAAGCGATTGATGAATCTGTAGATTCCTTGCAAGAAGTCCTCCTTCTTTCCAGTAAAGAGTTAGAAAAGTTAGAGGGACAGCGTGAATTGTTAAAGGAAAGAAAACAAAATGCAACAACGCATTGTGCGCAGCTTGAACAATTAATCATTGAGTTAACAGAAAAAACTAAGGTTTATGATGGAGAAATCGAAACAAGTACAGAAGAACTCATGAATTTCGCAAATCAGGTAAAAGAGTTAGAGCAGAAGCTGCACGAAAATGAGAAACTTCTTTCTACATATGCAGAAAATCTGGAAGAGCAAATTGAGCATTTAAAAGGGGATTACATTGAACTTTTAAATCAACAAGCAAGTCATCGCAACGAACTATCTATGCTTGAGGAACAATTTAAACAACAAAACTCTAAAAATCAACGCCTTGATGAAGAAAATGAAAAATATGTACAAATGCGTATGCAAATTACAGCTAAAAAGGCAAAACTTGTAGAGGGTTACGAACAAGTAAGAGAGAAAGTTACAAGTGTTATCACAAATATACAAAAAACAGAAGCGGCGCTTGGAAAATGTAAGACGCAATATAGTGAAAATGAAACAAAATTGTATCAAGCGTATCAATTTGTTCAACAAGCTCGCTCTCGAAAAGAAATGCTAGAAGAGATGCAAGAAGAATATTCTGGATTTTATCAAGGTGTACGTGAAGTATTGAAGGCACGTGAAGGTAAGTTACATGGTATTGAAGGTGCGGTAGCTGAGCTGCTTACTGTACCGAAGGAATATGAAATTGCAATGGAGATTGCACTTGGTGCAGCGATGCAACACGTTGTTGTACAAACAGAAGAGCATGCTCGCACGGCAATTGCATTTTTGAAGCAAAATCGCCATGGACGTGCAACGTTTTTACCGCAGGCTGTTATTAAGGGAAGGTCATTATCTTTTGAACAACTAAGAATGGTAAAACAACATCCATCATTTATAGGTGTTGCAGCAGAATTGGTACATTATAATAATAAATATGAAAATATAGTTTCAAATTTATTAGGAACAGTCGTTGTTGCGAAAGATTTAAGAGGTGCAAATGAGCTAGCGAAGCAGCTGCAATATCGCTACCGTATTGTAACGGTGGAAGGCGATGTTGTGAATCCTGGTGGTTCTATGACTGGTGGAGCTGTAAAACAAGCGAAATCTTCTTTATTAGGACGACAGCGAGAATTAGAAGAGTGGAGTAAGAAGCTTGCTGAAATGGAAGAAAAAACTTCTAAGTTAGAAAACTTTGTTAAAGCGTTAAAACAAGAAATTCAAGAAAAAGAAGTTAAAATAAAAGAATTGCGTCACAATGCGGAACAAGAGCGTGTAGATGAACAAAAATTAAAAGAAGAAATTAATCAGCTAGAGTTAGAAGAACATCGTATTAACGATCGTTTATCTATTTATGACTTAGAAATAGAAGGTTTTCTACAAGATCAAGTCAAGATGCAAGGGCGTAAAGAAGAACTAGAAGGAATTTTAGCGAGTCTTCAAAAAGATATCACAGGACTGGATGAAAAAATTGCTGACTTAACAAAGCAGAAAAGTGAGCAACATTCTTCGAAAGAAAAAGTTCAAACGGAGATGACGGAGCTGAAAGTACAAGCTGCAGAAAAGCAGCAACGTTTGTCCAATCAAAAAGAAAAAGTGGATCGCTTAACGAAAGAACAAGAAGAAACACAGCGAACACTTGTAAAAACAAAGGAAGACCTAGCGTTTTTAAAGCAAGAAATGACATTCAATTCGAGCGGTGAAGAGCAAATTACGAATATGATTGAAAAGAAAGCATACGATCGAAATCAAACATCGGAATTAATTAGTTCACGTCGTGAGCAACGCCTAACCCTGCAGGAACGGGTAGAACATATAGAACGTGAAGTAAAAGAAACAAAAGGACGATATAAATATGTTCTTGAGATTCTAAAAGATCAAGAGGTGAAAATCAATCGTCTTGATGTTGAATTGGAAAATAGATTGCAACATTTACGTGAAACGTATACGATTTCATTTGAAGCAGCAAAACTGAAATATACAATGACGATGCCTGCAGAGGATGCACGTAAAAAGGTGAAATTAATTAAGTTATCCATCGAAGAGCTGGGAACAGTGAACTTAGGCGCAATCGATGAATATGAACGTGTAGCCGAAAGACATACATTCTTGCTAGAGCAACGGGATGACTTGGAAGAAGCAAAGGCGACATTGCACCAAGTTATAACGGAAATGGATGAAGAAATGAAAAAACGCTTTTCTACTACATTCCAAGCGATCCGAACGGAGTTCCAATCTGTATTCTGTGAATTATTTGGAGGCGGAAGAGCAGATTTAGTAATGACGAATCCGCAAGATGTATTAAATACGGGCATTGATATTGTCGCGCAGCCGCCAGGTAAGAAATTGCAAAACTTAGGTTTATTGTCAGGTGGAGAGCGTGCTTTAACTGCAATTGCATTGCTATTTGGTATTTTAAAAGTACGGCCTGTTCCGTTCTGCGTACTAGATGAGGTGGAGGCTGCTCTTGATGAAGCGAATGTAGCTCGCTTTGCGCAGTATTTGAAGAAATTTAGTGATGAAACGCAGTTTATTGTGATTACACACCGAAAAGGTACAATGGAAGAGTCCGATGTACTGTACGGGGTAACAATGCAAGAATCAGGTGTTTCTAAGCTTGTGTCCGTTCGATTAGGTGACGGGGAAGAAGAGCTTGTTACAAGTGAATAGGAAGGATGAGAAGAATGAGTTTTTTTAAAAAGTTGAAAGAAAAGATTTCAAAACAAACAGATACTGTAACAGAAAAATTTAAACAGGGGTTAGAAAAAACGAGAAATTCATTTGCGGATAAAGTAAATGATTTAGTATATCGCTATCGTAAAGTCGATGAGGATTTCTTTGAAGAATTGGAAGAAATTTTAATTGGTGCAGATGTTGGTGTTGCAACAGTAATGGAGCTTATCGATCAGCTGAAAGAAGAAGTGCAGCGTCGTAACATTCAAGATCCAAAGGAAGTACAGGCTGTTATCTCAGAGAAATTAGTAGGAATTTACAAAGGTGACGAAGAGTTCAGTAATGAAATTAACATGCAACAAGATCAATTAACGGTTATTTTATTTGTTGGTGTTAATGGTGTTGGAAAAACGACAACAATTGGTAAAATGGCTCATAAGTTTAAATCGGAAGGTAAGTCTGTTTTATTAGCAGCAGGGGATACGTTCCGTGCAGGAGCGATTGAACAGCTAGAAGTATGGGGAGATCGCGTTGGTGTGGAAGTAATTAAGCAAGGGTCTGGTTCTGATCCAGCAGCTGTTATGTATGATGCTGTTCAAGCAGCAAAAGCGCGTAAAGTAGATGTCTTGCTATGTGATACGGCAGGGCGCTTGCAAAATAAAGTAAACTTAATGAAAGAACTAGAAAAGGTAAAACGTGTTATTGAACGCGAAGTTCCCGGTGCTCCTCATGAAGTTTTGCTTGTTATTGATGCAACGACAGGACAAAATGGTTTAAGTCAAGCAAAAACATTCCGCGAAGCAACGAATGTTTCAGGTATTGTTTTAACGAAATTAGATGGAACTGCTAAAGGTGGTATTGTATTAGCAATTCGTAATGAGATGGACGTACCAGTGAAGTTTGTTGGACTTGGAGAGCAAATGGACGACTTGCAGCAATTTGATCCAGAACAATATGTGTATGGTTTATTTGCGAACTTAGTAGAAAAAGAAGAAGTATAAAGTGAAAGAGGCGGTATTCCCGCTTCTTTTTTATAAAAAATATAAGATGTTAAGAAAAAAACTTGACACTCTTTTATACTCCATGTAAACTAATTCATGTAAAGGGAAATCACTTAACAAAGGATGATCCAACATGCTCGAAAAAACAACGAGAATGAATTATTTATTTGATTTTTATCAATCGTTGTTAACGCAAAAACAAAGAAGTTATATGTCGCTTTATTATTTAGATGATTTATCTCTTGGTGAAATTGCGGAAGAATTTGATGTAAGTCGCCAAGCCGTGTATGATAACATTAAACGGACTGAAGCGATGCTTGAAGAATATGAAGAAAAATTAGTATTACTTCAAAAGTTTCAAGAGCGACAGCGACTTGTTGCAAAGCTTAAACAGCTAATCAGCGAAGAAGAGCATGTGAATGAAGAAATGAAACAAGTTGTTGAAGCTATCGAAAAATTAGATTAGGAGGGCGGCAATATGGCATTTGAAGGATTAGCCGACCGACTTCAACAGACGATGCAAAAAATCCGCGGCAAAGGAAAAGTTTCTGAAGCCGATGTGAAAGAAATGATGAGAGAAGTTCGTCTTGCTCTTTTAGAAGCGGATGTTAACTTTAAAGTAGTAAAAGATTTTGTAAAGCGTGTGTCTGAGCGTGCTGTCGGACAAGATGTAATGAAAAGTTTGACACCTGGACAACAAGTAATTAAAGTTGTACAGGAAGAACTGACAGAACTTATGGGCGGAGAGCAAAGTAAAATCGCTGTCGCTAATAAGCCGCCAACTGTTATTATGATGGTTGGACTTCAAGGGGCAGGTAAAACAACGACAACAGGTAAGCTAGCGAATTTGCTTCGTAAAAAGCATAATCGTAAACCGATGCTTGTTGCGGCAGATATTTACCGTCCTGCAGCAATTAAACAGCTTGAAACATTAGGGAAGCAATTGGACATGCCTGTTTTCTCATTAGGAGATCAAGTAAGTCCTGTTGAAATTGCGAAACAAGCGATTGCAAAAGCAAAAGAAGATCATCATGATTATGTTTTAATCGATACGGCAGGTCGTCTGCATATTGATGAAGAACTAATGGATGAATTAGCGAAAGTGAAAGAAGTTGCGAAACCGGATGAAATCTTCCTAGTTGTCGATGCGATGACAGGACAAGATGCGGTCAATGTTGCACAAAGCTTCCATGAACAGTTAGGTTTAACAGGTGTTGTTTTAACGAAATTAGATGGTGATACGCGCGGTGGTGCAGCATTATCTATTAAAGCAGTAACAAACACACCAATTAAATTTGCTGGTATGGGTGAGAAGTTAGATGCAATTGAAGCATTCCATCCTGAACGCATGGCATCTCGTATTTTAGGGATGGGTGACGTTCTAACATTAATTGAAAAAGCGCAAGCTACAGTTGATGAAGAAAAAGCAAAAGAACTTGAGCAAAAAATGCGTACGCTTTCGTTTACACTTGACGATTTCCTAGAGCAACTTGGACAAGTGCGTCAACTTGGACCGCTTGATGAATTGCTAGGAATGCTTCCTGGTGCAAATAAAATTAAAGGGTTGAAAAATGCACAAGTTGATGAAAAACAAATTGGGCATATTGAGGCAATTATTCGTTCTATGACAATCTTAGAGCGAGAACAACCGGAAATAATCAATGCTAGTCGTAAAAAACGTATTGCCAAAGGTAGCGGTACAACCGTACAAGAAATCAATCGTCTACTGAAACAGTTTGAAGATATGAAGAAAATGATGAAGACGATGACAGGCATGCAAAAAGGTAAGAAAAAAGGACTAGGTGGATTGAAGTTTCCATTTATGTAAGGAAAAAAAGATGGCTCTGTTAAGAAAAAATACTTTACAAAGCAATAGTCTTTTTGCTAATATAATTATCTGTGTGAAATAAATTCGGAGGTGCTTTATAAATGGCAGTTAAAATTCGTTTAAAACGTATGGGAGCTAAAAAAACTCCTTTCTATCGTGTAGTTGTTGCAGATTCTCGTTCTCCTCGTGACGGACGTTTCATTGAGGAAATCGGTACTTACAATCCAGTTGCTCAACCAGCTGAAGTGAAAATCGACGAAGAAGCAGCATTAAAATGGTTAGGAAACGGTGCGAAACCATCTGATACAGTTCGTAATCTTTTCTCTAACCAAGGTATCATGGAGAAATTCCACTTATCTAAACAAGGTAAGTAATTGAGGCAATGACTATGAAAGGGTTAATCGAAACGATCGTCAAGCCTCTTGTAGATCATCCTGAAGATGTAAAGGTTACACAGGAACTTTGCAGCGGAGAGATAAAATATCGATTAACTGTACATCCTGAGGATGTTGGGAAAGTCATTGGAAAGCAAGGGCGGGTTGCAAAAGCGATTCGAATGCTCTTGTATTCAGTGGGACATCATAATCATGAAAAAGTCACACTGGAAATTCAATAAATATGAAAAGGGCGAGGATTTATTCCTCTCCCTTTTTTAACATTTTAAGAGAAGTTGCATGTTCCATATATGGATTGGAGATGCTTAAAATATATAGAAAACAGGGGTGACATGCTGTTTATGACAAAATGGTTTAACGTAGGGAAAATTGTAAATACTCATGGTGTAAGAGGAGAAATTCGTGTCATTTCTCGTACTGATTTTCCAGAAGAGCGATATAAGGTAGGAAATACGCTATACATATGGAGTGATAAAGGGACAGAACCGCTCCCAGTAAAAATCACTTCTCATCGTCAACATAAAACATTCGATTTATTGACATTCGAAGGATATGGGAATGTAGATGAAGTAGAGAAGTTTAAAGGCTCTTTATTAAAAGTGCCAGAAGAACAATTGGGTGAACTTGCTGAAGGTGAGTATTATTATCATGAAATTATTGGTTGTAACGTTGTAACAGAGGATGGAGAGGCGTTAGGTACGATAAAAGAGATTCTATCTCCTGGCGCAAATGATGTATGGGTAATTAAACGTCCGAAAGGGCAAGATCTTTTAATCCCATACATTGATGATGTTGTACTGCAAGTTAACATCGAAAATAAACTAGTAACCATTCATGTAATGGAAGGATTGCTATAATGAAAATTGATATTTTAACATTATTTCCAGAGATGTTCACTGGTGTGTTTGGATCTTCGATTTTAAAAAAAGCGCAAGAAAAAGAGGCAGTGGAGCTTAGAGTTGTAAACTTTCGAGATTATACTACAAGTAAGCATAATAGTGTAGATGATTATCCATATGGCGGTGGGGCAGGTATGGTTTTAACTCCGCAGCCAATCTTTGATGCTGTAGAAGAATTAACGAAAGAAACAGAGCGTAAACCAAGAGTCGTGTTAATGTGCCCGCAAGGAGAACGCTTTACGCAGAAAAAGGCAGAAGAGTTTGCTAGCGAAGAACATGTTATTTTTGTATGTGGTCATTATGAAGGGTATGACGAGCGGATTCGTGAACATCTTGTAACAGATGAGATTTCTATTGGTGATTATGTGTTAACGGGCGGAGAATTAGCGTCTATGGTTGTTACGGATAGCGTTGTACGTCTTTTGCCGGGCGTGCTAGGTAATCAGAATTCACAGATCGAGGATTCTTTTAGTACTGGCTTATTAGAACATCCACATTACACGCGCCCTGCTGATTTTCGTGGTATGAAGGTACCGGATGTACTTATGTCAGGAAATCATAAGCATATCGAAGAATGGCGCCATAAAGAATCATTGCGCCGTACATATACGCGTAGACCGGATTTACTTGAAGAACGCGAGTTATCGAAACAAGAAGAAAAATGGCTTGAGCAGATTAAAGAAGAACGATAACAACTTCATATATTTTCTATTGCAACAGGCCTAGCGATATGTTATTATAACATTTGTGCTACTGAAAGCAGTAGCCGTATTAACGATGTTCCGCTGTAATTTATTAATGACTTTATAAGAGCATCTGTTTAAAGGAGAGAATTGAATATGCAACAATTAATCGCAGAAATTACAAAAGGCCAATTAAAAACTGACCTACCTTCATTCCGTCCTGGTGACACTTTACGTGTACACGTAAAAGTAGTTGAGGGTACTCGTGAGAGAATTCAGCTTTTTGAAGGTGTTGTAATTAAACGTCGTGGTGGCGGAATTAGTGAAACGTTCACAGTTCGTAAGATTTCTTACGGTGTAGGTGTTGAGCGTACATTCCCAATTCACACACCAAGAATCGCGAAAATCGAAGTACTTCGCCGTGGTAAAGTACGTCGTGCTAAGTTATACTACTTACGTAACCTTCGCGGTAAAGCAGCACGTATTAAAGAAATTCGATAAGACATGTATGGGAGCTTGTAAATGCACAAGCTCCCTTTTTCCAATCTATATGAAATTTTGATATAATACGGGCAGCTTACATAATTGTGGAGGGGAAATACATGAAGAAAGAGAAGAGTTCGCTTTGGGAATGGATAAAAGCAATTTTGATTGCTGTCGTGTTAGCTGGTGTCATTAGACAGTTTTTCTTTGCACCAATTCTTGTAGATGGTGTATCAATGTCACCGACGTTACATGATCGTGATCGAATGATCGTCAATAAAATTGGCTATCACATTGGAGAACCGAAACATTTTGACATAATCGTATTCCGAGCAACAGAAGAAAAAGATTATATTAAACGTGTTATCGGCTTGCCGGGCGATGAAATTGAGTATCGTAATGATACACTCTATATTAACGGAAAACCTTATAAGGAACCGTATTTGGACAAGCAGAAAAAACAACTTGCTGATGGACCACTTACATATGATTTTAAGCTTGAAGAGATTATAGGTAAAAAAACTGTTCCTAAAGGTCAATTATTTGTACTAGGTGACAATCGTCGTTTTAGTAAAGATAGTCGTACCATTGGAACAATTTCAATGGACCAAGTAATTGGAGAAGCAAATATGTTATATTGGCCGTTAAAAGATGCACGTATTGTGAAATAAATGAAAAAAAGAAGGTGGCAACATGGTAATTCAATGGTTTCCAGGGCATATGGCAAAAGCGAGGCGCCAAGTAACAGAAAAGTTAAAGTTAATCGATGCTGTAATTGAACTTGTAGACGCCCGTTTACCTTTATCTTCCCGAAATCCGATGATCGATGAAATTATTACACATAAACCGAGATTGGTCGTTTTAAATAAGGCTGATATGGCAGATGATCGTTTAACTAAGCAATGGATCGCTTATTTTGAAGAGAAGGGTCATAAAGCGATTTCGATTAATGCACAAGCTGGACAAGGTATGAAAGAAATTACAGCGGCATGTAAAGTACTTGTAAAAGAAAAATTTGATAAAATGATTGCAAAAGGGATTAAACCGAGAGCGATTCGCGCATTAATCGTTGGGATTCCGAACGTCGGGAAATCTACGTTAATTAATAAATTAGCAAAGAAAAATATCGCGAAAACAGGTGATCGACCAGGTGTTACAACAGCTCAGCAATGGATTAAAGTAGGCAAGGAAATGGAGTTGTTAGACACACCGGGGATTTTATGGCCGAAATTTGAAGATGAATTAGTAGGACTTCGCCTTGCGACGACTGGTGCAATTAAAGATTCTATTTTAAATTTACAGGATGTAGCGGTTTATGCGCTTCGCTTTATGGAAAAACATTATCCAGAACGTTTACAAGAGCGTTATAAATTAGATGTAATTCCAGAAGATATCGTAGAATTATTTGATGCGATTGGAAAGAATAGAGGATGTTTAATGGGCGGTGGCCTTGTTGATTATGACAAAACATCAGAACTTGTTCTTCGAGAACTTCGTGGTGGTAAACTCGGGAAAATGACATTTGAAACACCAGATGAATTTGTAGAAGAAGTAGAGGTAGAAGAAGTATAAGACGTGCGTTTGTGCGTCTTTTCTTTTTGGCTGTGTTTAAAAGGAGTGTACACTGATGGAAAAAATCACGATACAAGAAGTGGAAGGTTTGCTACAAGAAATTACGAATGAAGAAGATGAACGGTTTCAAATGTTGATGAAAGACGAACGGAAAGGTGTCCAAAAATTAATTTTGAAGTGGTATAAACAAAAAGAGTTAGCACAAAAGGAAAAAGAAAAGTTTTTAGAAATGTCAAAGTATGAAAAAGCGCTACGTGAAAAAGGACTTACATACATTGCTGGTATCGATGAAGTGGGAAGGGGGCCTCTAGCAGGGCCTGTTGTAACGGCTGCTGTGGTCCTTCCGGAAGATTTTTATATTCCAGGTTTAAATGACTCGAAAAAATTAAGTGAAGCGAAACGTGAGCGTTTTTATGATGAAATTAAAGAGAAAGCCATTACAATTGGTGTTGGAATTGTGTCGCCACAAGTTATTGATGAAATAAATATTTATCAAGCAACGAAACAAGCGATGTTAGATGCGATTGAAAATTTATCATGTACACCAGAATATTTATTAATTGATGCGATGAAGCTTCCTACACCAATTCCGCAAACATCAATTGTAAAAGGTGATGCAAAAAGTATTTCTATTTCAGCTGCATCTATTATTGCCAAAGTGACGAGAGATCGTATGATGAAAGAACTTGGGAAAAAGTATCCTGCATATGGATTTGAACAGCATATGGGATATGGAACGAAACAACACTTAGAGGCAATTGATACATATGGGGTATTGGAGGAGCATCGAAAAACATTTGCACCAATTAAAGATATGATTCAAAAATAAGCTGTGAATTCACAGCTTATTTTTTTATTTCCGAATATTAACATTACTATTTTCAAAAAAGAATAAAGCGATTTCAGTTTTCTGACACTTTATTGTAGACAGCGTGGCAATCATTTTATACAATGGCAATGTAGTGTTTTTTAAACATTAAAAAACTTTTTGAGTAAAACAGGAAAATAGGGGAGGATGGGACCATGAATATCCATGAGTACCAAGGTAAGGCAGTCCTTAGAAGCTATGGGGTTAGCGTTCCGAACGGGAAGGTTGCCTTTACAGTAGAAGAAGCTGTAGAAGCAGCGAAAGAATTAGGAACAGATGTATGTGTAGTAAAAGCGCAAATTCACGCTGGTGGACGCGGCAAAGCTGGCGGTGTAAAAGTTGCGAAAAACTTAGATGAAGTTCGTACATATGCGGAAAGTATATTAGGTACTACGCTTGTTACGCATCAAACAGGTCCTGAAGGTAAGGAAGTAAAACGCTTACTGATTGAAGAAGGTTGCGATATTAAAAAAGAATATTATGTTGGTCTAGTTTTAGATCGTGCGACTTCTCAAGTTGTTTTAATGGCTTCTGAAGAAGGCGGAACAGAAATTGAAGAAGTAGCAGAAAAAACACCAGAAAAAATCTTTAAAGAATATATTGATCCAGCAGTAGGTCTGCAAGGTTTCCAAGCACGCCGTATTGCATTTAATATCAATATTCCAAACGAGCTTGTAGGACAAGCTGTGAAGTTTATGATGGGATTATATCGTGCTTATATCGAAAAAGATTGCTCTATTGCAGAAATTAACCCACTTGTTACAACAGGTGACGGGAAAGTTATGGCTTTAGATGCAAAATTAAACTTTGATTCTAATGCATTATATCGTCATAAAGATATTTTAGAACTTCGTGACCTTGAAGAAGAAGATCCGAAAGAAATTGAAGCTTCTAAATATGACTTAAACTATATTCCTTTAGATGGAAATATTGGTTGTATGGTAAACGGTGCAGGATTAGCGATGGCAACAATGGATATCATTAAACATTACCATGGTGATCCAGCTAACTTCCTAGATGTTGGTGGCGGTGCTACAGCTGAAAAAGTTACAGAAGCATTCAAAATTATTCTTTCTGATAAAAATGTAAAAGGTATTTTCGTTAACATTTTTGGTGGCATTATGAAATGTGATGTAATTGCAGAAGGTGTTATTGAAGCGACTAAACAAGTAGGTCTTGAATTACCACTTGTTGTTCGTCTTGAAGGTACAAATGTTGAGTTAGGTAAGAAGATTTTAAATGAATCTGGTTTAAATATCGTTGCAGCAGAATCTATGGCAGACGGTGCACAAAAAATTGTTTCACTAGTGGGCTAATAGAAAGCGGGGGAGAAAAATGAGCGTATTAGTTAATAAAGATACAAAAGTTATTGTACAAGGTATTACTGGTTCACAAGGTTTATTCCATACAAAACAAATGATTGAATATGGTACGAAAATTGTCGGTGGTGTAACACCTGGTAAAGGTGGCACTGAAATTGAAGGTGTACCTGTCTTTAATACAGTAGAAGATGCTGTAAAAGCAACGGGTGCAAATGCTTCAGTTGTGTACGTTCCACCCGCTTTTGCGGCTGATGCAATTATGGAAGCTGTTGATGCAGAGATTGACTTAGTAGTATGTATTACAGAAGGAATCCCTGTATTAGACATGGTTCAAGTTAAGAAATATATGGCAGGTAAACAGACACGTTTACTTGGACCAAACTGTCCAGGTGTTATTACACCAGATGAATGTAAGATTGGTATTATGCCAGGATATATTCATAAAAAAGGTCATGTAGGTATTGTATCTCGATCTGGTACATTGACATATGAAGCTGTACATCAATTAACACAAGAAGGCATTGGTCAATCTACTGCTGTAGGTATCGGCGGTGACCCTGTTAATGGTACAGACTTTATTGACGCGTTAAAAGCGTTCAATGAAGATGAAGAAACACATGCTGTGATTATGATTGGTGAAATCGGCGGAACAGCAGAAGAAGAAGCTGCTGAGTGGGTAAAAGCAAATATGACAAAACCTGTTGTTGGATTTATCGGTGGTCAAACAGCGCCTGCAGGAAAACGTATGGGCCATGCTGGTGCCATTATTTCTGGCGGCAAAGGTACAGCTGCTGAAAAAATTAAAACAATGGAAGCTTGTGGTATCAAAGTTGCTGAAACGCCAGCTGTTATGGGTGAAACTTTAATCTCTGTTTTAAAAGAAAAGGGATTATTTGAAACTTGTAAAAACTATTAATCTTTTTGAAAGACACCTTCATGCTAGAAGGTGTCTTTTTACACTTTTTTCTGTTTACATAATAAAAATTATGGGTAAGGAGAATGGTGATGAAAAGGGAACGATTGCTCCATCTTCATTATGTATTAGCAGATCATTGGAAAGCATTGAATCGCTTACTGCGTATAGATCCAGAAATAAAGAAACTGTACAGTTTTAGCTCGGTAGAATTTGAAAAATATGCTGGGTTAACTCCGAAAAAATCTTCTGAATTAGCTCGCTTCTTACAAACATCTATTCCCTCGCAATGTACATGTCATTTAGAAGAAAATCATATTTTTTACGTCACAATATGGGATGATGATTATCCGGAATTATTACGTGAAATAGCAGATCCACCTTTCGTTTTATATGGGAAAGGAAAGAGAGAATTATTAGGAAAAATAAATAAAATTGCAGTAGTTGGAACAAGAAAACCTTCTTTATACGGGAGAGGAAGCATACAATCTATTTTACAACCGCTACTAGATAAAGAATGGTTAATTGTAAGTGGTTTTGCAAGTGGGATTGATACGATTGCTCACCAAATCGCAGTGCAGCAACATAGTTCCACTATTGCTGTCTTAGGCCATGGATTAAAGTATATGTATCCGAAAGATAATTGGTATTTTTATAAAAGATGGAGGGATGACGTCCTGCTATTAACAGAATATCCGCCACATTATCCTCCAAGAAAATGGTATTTCCCAAAGAGAAATCGAATTATAAGCGGTCTTTGTAAAGGAGTTCTAGTAGTGGAAGCAAAATCAAAAAGTGGCTCGCTTATTACAGCAGATCTCGCTTTAGAACAAAATAGGGAGGTATTCGCTCTTCCAGGTCCTATTTTTACGGAAAGTGCAGTAGGAACAAATCAACTCATAAAGCAAGGAGCAAAACTTGTTCAGAAAGCAGAGGATATTCTTGAAGAATTCTCAAATTAATCGTATATTTTTATGTTTTTATTAAACAATTATTGACAAATGGTAGATTGGCACTGTATGTTATACTCATTCTTGATTGACAAAAACAAGAGAAATCAATAAGATTAATGAAGACTTGAATCCACCTCTTAAGGAGGCACTAGCATGTCAGATTACCTCGTAATCGTGGAGTCGCCTTCTAAGGCGAAAACCATTGAGAAATATTTAGGGAAAAAATACAAAGTCGTCGCGTCTATGGGACATGTTCGCGATTTACCTAAAAGTCAAATGGGGATAGAAGTAAAAAATAACTTCACCCCGAAGTATATTACCATCCGTGGTAAAGGTCCTGTTTTAAAAGATTTAAAATCAGCAGCAAAAAAAGCAAAAAAAGTCTATCTCGCGGCCGATCCAGACCGCGAAGGGGAAGCGATTGCTTGGCATTTAGCCAATACGCTAAATGTGGATATTGAATCAGATTGCCGGGTTGTGTTTAATGAAATTACAAAAGATGCCATTAAAGAGTCGTTTAAGCATCCTCGTGCAATTAATATGGATTTAGTAGATGCACAGCAAGCGAGGCGGATACTTGATCGCCTTGTTGGGTATAATATTAGTCCTTTATTATGGAAGAAAGTCAAAAAAGGATTAAGTGCAGGACGTGTACAATCTGTAGCAGTTCGTTTAATTATTGATCGTGAAAAAGAAATTCAAAGTTTTATTCCGGAAGAGTTTTGGACAATTAAAACAGAATTTGTAAAAGGAAAAGACACATTTGAAGCATCTTTTTACGGTGTAAACGGAGAAAAGGTTCAATTAACAAATGAAGCGCAAGTAAAAAGCATAATTGAAACAATGAAAGACAATGCGTTTTCAGTTGAAAATGTAACGAAAAAAGAGCGGAAACGTAATCCTGCATTACCATTTACAACGTCTTCCTTACAGCAAGAAGCTGCACGTAAATTAAATATGCGAGCAAAGAAAACAATGATGCTTGCGCAGCAGTTATACGAAGGAATAGATATTGGCAAACAGGGAACTGTAGGTCTTATTACGTATATGAGAACAGACTCAACGCGTATTTCAGAAACAGCTCAAGAAGAAGCACGCTCTTACATTACTGAAGCGTTTGGCTCGGAATACATAGGAACAGAGAAGAAGAAGGAAACAAAAAAAGCGAATGCACAGGATGCGCATGAAGCGATTCGTCCAACTTCTGTAATGAGGAAGCCAGAGGAACTGAAGAGTTTCTTAAGTCGTGACCAATATCGTTTGTACAAATTGATTTGGGAGCGGTTTGTTGCAAGTCAAATGGCATCTGCTATAATGGATACTGTTACAGCTAGACTCATTAATAATAATGTTCAATTCCGCGCGAGTGGATCAGTAGTGAAATTCCCAGGTTTTATGAAAGTATATGTGGAGTCGAAAGATGATGGTGCGGAAGAAAAAGATAAAATGCTACCTTCTTTAGAAATAGGGGAAACTGTATTTTCAAAAGATGTGGAGCCAAAGCAGCACTTTACGCAGCCGCCACCACGTTATACAGAGGCTCGTTTAGTTAGAACACTTGAAGAACTTGGAATCGGGAGACCGTCTACTTACGTACCGACACTTGAAACGATTCAAAAGCGAGGATATGTTGCATTAGACAATAAACGATTTGTTCCGACTGAACTTGGAGAAATTGTAATTGAACTTATTTTAGAGTTTTTCCCAGAAATTATTAACATTGAATTTACGGCCAATATGGAGCAAAACCTTGATGAAGTAGAAGATGGGAAAGCAAATTGGGTAAAAATTGTTGATGATTTCTACGTAGGCTTTGAACCCCGCTTAGAAAAAGCGGAAAAGGAGATGCGTGAAGTCGAAATTAAAGATGAACCCGCTGGGGAAGATTGTGAATTATGCGGTCACCCAATGGTCTTTAAAATGGGCAAATACGGGAAGTTTATGGCTTGTTCTAATTTCCCAGATTGTCGTAATACAAAACCAATTGTGAAAGAAATTGGTGTAACTTGTCCGAAATGTGATAAAGGACAAATTATTGAACGCCGAAGCAATAAAAAGAAACGTCTTTTCTATGGATGTGGTACGTATCCAGAATGCGACTTTGTATCTTGGGATAAACCGATTGGCCGGAAATGTCCGAAATGTGAAGGTATGCTCGTAGAGAAGAAGCTGAAAAAAGGCGTTCAAGTACAATGTATTTCTTGTGATTATGAAGAAGAACAACAAATGTGAGCGTAACTGCTCACATTTTTTTCGGGATAGAAAAGGAAAGGTGATAAATACATGACAACGCAAGTAGTAAACGTCATTGGCGCAGGTCTTGCAGGAAGTGAAGCAGCTTATCAAATTGCAAAACGTGGTGTCCAAGTAAAATTATATGAAATGAGACCAGTAAGACAAACCCCAGCTCATCATACAGATAAATTTGCCGAGTTAGTATGTAGTAACTCACTTCGTGCAAATACATTAACAAATGCTGTTGGTGTCATTAAAGAAGAAATGCGCAAAATGGATTCTGTTATTATTCGTGCGGCAGATGAGTGTTCTGTTCCAGCAGGAGGAGCATTGGCTGTAGATCGTCATGAATTCGCAGCAAAAGTAACGGAGTATGTGAAAAATCATCCAAACGTAACTGTGATGAATGAAGAAATGACGGGAATTCCAGAAGGGCCAACTGTTATCGCAACAGGTCCACTTACATCTCCAGATCTTTCTGCACAACTAAAAGAGTTAACGGGTGAAGATTATTTTTATTTCTATGATGCAGCTGCACCAATTGTGGAAAAAGAAAGCATCGATATGAACAAAGTATATTTAAAATCTCGTTATGATAAGGGAGAAGCTGCTTATTTAAATTGTCCAATGACAGAAGAAGAGTTCGACCGTTTTTATGATGCTTTAATTGCTGCAGAGACAGTACCATTAAAAGAATTTGAGAAGGAAGTATTCTTTGAAGGTTGTATGCCTGTAGAAGTAATGGCAAGCCGTGGTAGACAGACATTGTTATTTGGACCGATGAAACCGGTGGGGTTAGAAGATCCGAAAACGGGTAAAACGCCATACGCTGTTGTTCAATTACGTCAAGATGATGCAGCAGGAACGTTATACAATATTGTTGGATTCCAAACACACTTAAAGTGGGGACCTCAAAAAGAAGTATTACAATTAATTCCTGGACTCGAAAATGCAGAAATTGTACGATATGGTGTCATGCATCGTAATACGTTTATTAATTCACCGAAATTACTTCGTCCAACATACCAATATAAGCATCGTGATGATTTATTCTTTGCGGGACAAATGACAGGTGTTGAAGGGTATGTAGAATCGGCTGCTTCAGGACTATTAGCAGGTATTAATGCAGCTCGTCTTGTAAAGGGAGAGGAGCCTGTTGTATTACCTCCTGTAACTGCAATGGGAAGTATGGCGAATTATATTACTGCAACAAACGCGAAAAACTTCCAACCGATGAATGCAAACTTTGGTTTATTTGCACCGTTAGAAAAGAAAATTAAAAAGAAACAAGAGCGAAACGAAGCATATGCAACACGTGCTTTAGAAACAATTCAAAATTTTGTAAATATTTAGTTAAATTTCTTGCAAAGGCTACTGAGTTGTGATACGATTTAGTAGCCTTTATTGAGGTGAGTTATATGAATGTGAAGAAATTGTTACAATTATTCGTTGGATATTTACAAATCGAAAGAAATTATTCAAAATATACAATTGCAAGTTATCAAAATGATTTAGAACATTTTGTGCAATTTATGGAGCGAGAAGGCATATCCTCTTTTTTAGATGTTACATATGTAGATGTTCGTTTGTACTTAACGACGTTACACGATGAAAAGCTAGCCCGTAAATCTGTCGCGAGAAAAGTATCAAGTTTACGAAGTGTATATCGTTTTCTGATGCGTGAAGGATATCGAGAAGATAATCCGTTTGCACTTGCGTCACTCCCCAAAAAAGAATGGTCAATCCCAAAGTTTTTGTACGTTGAAGAATTAGAGGAATTGTTTGAAGTTTCTGACGCGGAAACGCCACTTGGTCAAAGGAATCAAGCCTTATTAGAGCTTATGTATGCGACAGGGATTCGTGTAAGTGAATGTGTAAGTTTACAACTTGCTGATATTGATTTTTCGGTAGGAACAATTCTAGTGACGGGAAAAGGCAAAAAGCAAAGATACGTTCCGTTTGGAAGTTATGCACAAGATGCTTTAATTACTTATATAGAAAACGGGAGAAAACAGTTAGCTAAAAAAACAGAGGAACACTCTCAAATGGTGTTTTTAAATGCAAAGGGTACGCCGTTAACAGATCGAGGTGTGCGTTATATTTTAAATGAGCTCATTAAGAAAGCGTCTCTTACAATGAAAATAAGTCCACATATGTTAAGGCATACATTTGCTACACATATGTTAGATGAAGGTGCAGATTTACGAACTGTGCAGGAGCTATTAGGTCATGAAAATTTATCAACGACACAAATTTATACGCATGTTTCAAAAGAAAGATTACGTTCTGTTTACATGAAGCACCACCCACGGGCATAAATTGCTTTTAAAGCTATAAAAACATATAAAGGAGTTTTTTTTATGGGAAATTTCCACGCTACAACGATATTTGCCATTCATCATAATGGAGAGTGTGCTATGGCTGGCGACGGACAAGTGACATTTGGTAATGCCGTTGTGATGAAGCATACAGCACGCAAAGTTCGAAAGCTATTTCAAGGAAAGGTGTTAGCTGGATTTGCAGGTTCCGTTGCAGATGCGTTTACACTTTTTGAAATGTTTGAGGGGAAATTAGAAGAGTATAATGGAAACCTACAACGTGCTGCAGTTGAAATGGCGAAACAATGGCGTGGTGATAAAATGCTGCGTCAATTGGAAGCGATGTTAATTGTGATGGATCAAACAACGTTACTTCTTGTTTCAGGAACAGGAGAAGTAATAGAACCGGATGATGGCATTTTAGCAATCGGTTCAGGTGGACATTATGCACTTGCAGCTGGTCGAGCTTTAAAACAACATGCAAGTGAACATTTAACAGCAAAAGCAATTGCCAAAGCCAGTTTAGAAATTGCTGGTGACATTTGTGTATATACAAATCACAACATTATTGTGGAAGAATTGTAGAATCGTAAGGGAGGCATTTTATATGCATTTACATTTTACTCCGCGTCAAATTGTAGAAAAATTGGATCAATATATTATTGGGCAAAAAGATGCAAAAAAGGCGGTTGCGGTAGCGCTTAGGAATCGATATCGTCGCAGTAAACTAGCAGAAAACTTACGCGATGAAATTGCACCAAAGAACATTTTAATGATTGGACCGACAGGAGTCGGAAAGACAGAGGTAGCACGACGAATGGCGAAGCTCGTTGGAGCACCTTTTATTAAGGTTGAAGCGACGAAATTCACAGAAGTTGGATATGTCGGCCGAGATGTAGAATCTATGGTACGCGACCTTGTAGAAACTTCAGTTCGCATCGTAAAAGAAGAACTGGTCGTGAAAGTTAAAGATAAGGCTGAGGAACAAGCGAATCAACGACTTGTTGAAATTTTGGTGCCAAGTCCGCAAAAACAATCTGGGTTTAAAAATCCATTAGAAATGTTGTTTGGTGGAAATCAAAACGCAAATCAGACATCTGAAACACAAGATGACGTAGAAATTGAAAATAAGCGCCGAGAAGTTGAAAAGAAACTTGCTTCAGGTTTACTTGAAGAGGAGATTGTATCAATTGAAGTGACAGAACAACAGTCCTCTATGTTTGATATGTTGCAAGGAACAGGCATGGAACAAATGGGAATGAATTTTCAAGATGCATTAGGAAGTTTTATGCCGAAAAAGACCAAAAAACGAAAACTTTCTGTAAAAGAAGCAAGAAAAGTCTTGACAAATGAGGAAGCGCAGCGCTTAATTGATATGGATGAAGTTACACAAGAGGCTGTTTATCGTGCTGAACAGCTCGGAATTATTTTTATTGATGAAATTGACAAAATTGCTGGTAAGCAGTCGAATAGCGTGGATGTATCACGTGAAGGTGTACAGCGTGATATCTTGCCGATTGTCGAAGGATCGAATGTTGCAACGAAATATGGATCGGTGAAAACAGATTATATTTTATTTATTGCGGCTGGTGCCTTCCATATGTCCAAACCGTCTGATTTAATTCCAGAACTGCAAGGAAGATTTCCAATCCGAGTGGAATTAACAAAATTATCGGTAGATGATTTTGTTAAAATTCTTGTAGAACCTGATAATGCTTTAGTGAAACAATATATAGCGTTATTAGCAACTGAAGGTATAGAAATTGAATTTTCTGACGATGCTATTCGTAAGATTGCTGAGATTGCTTATCAAGTTAATCAAGATACGGATAATATTGGAGCGAGAAGACTTCATACCATTATGGAGAAGCTACTTGAAGATTTATCGTTTGAAGCATCTGAAATTACGTTAGAAAAAATAACGATAACACCTCAATATGTAGAGGAAAAATTAGCAACGATTGCTAAAAATAAAGATGTGAGCCAGTTTATTTTGTAATAGTGTCATCAGGTGACTCGCCCTAGTTTCCAAGTGATGAAAAAATATGTGAGTAACATGTAGGAGGAACTTTAGAAATGGAATTATTAGCAAAAACGAGAAAATTAAATGCGTTATTACAGAGCGCAGCAGGAAAGCCTGTAAACTTTAGAGAAATGTCAGACACAATGTGTGAAGTAATTGAAGCGAACGTATTCGTAGTAAGTCGTCGCGGTAAATTATTAGGATATGCAATTCACCAACAAATCGAAAACGAGCGCATGAAACAAATGCTTGCAGAGCGTCAATTCCCAGAAGAGTATACGCAAAGCTTATTCAACATTACAGAAACATCTTCAAACTTAGATGTAAATAGTCAATTTACAGCATTCCCTGTAGAAAACAAAGAACTATTCGGTCAAGGTTTAACTACAATCGTACCAATCGTTGGTGGTGGTGAGCGTCTAGGTACACTAGTGTTAGCTCGTCTTGGCCAAGAATTCTTAGATGACGATTTAATTCTTGCTGAGTATAGCTCAACTGTAGTAGGTATGGAAATCTTACGCGAAAAAGCGGAAGAAATCGAAGAAGAAGCGCGTAGTAAAGCAGTCGTTCAAATGGCGATTAGCTCGTTATCATACAGTGAGTTAGAAGCAATTGAGCACATTTTCGAAGAATTAAACGGAACAGAAGGTCTACTTGTTGCAAGTAAAATTGCTGATCGCGTTGGAATTACTCGTTCTGTAATCGTAAATGCACTTCGTAAATTAGAAAGTGCAGGCGTTATCGAATCTCGTTCTTTAGGTATGAAAGGAACGTATATTAAAGTATTAAACGACAAATTTTTACATGAACTTGCTAAATTAAAAACAAACTAATTTTACAAAAAGGCTCTCTTCATCATGAGGAGGGCTTTTTTATTTTCTAAATGGTGCATTTTAGTAGTGGAAGTTGAACGCTCCGTAAAAGCCTGGTAGTAAGGTTTAACTATCAGTGATGCTTAAGGTAGAATTGGGATGATCATATTGGAATTGGACTTGAGAGCAGAATAGTAAAATCATAATTAAAAAGAAAGTTTTACATTGTTCGCATTTTCAACTTGATTGTAATATTTCATTATGGTATAGTAAGCAGTGGTGTCAGTACAAAGTACACACGTTTACTGATTTAAGTGTTGGTGCTACGTTTGTAGTTTCGCTTAGAGATGAAGTAAACGGAGGATATCAAAAACCATTTAGGAGGAACTAAATTATGTCAGTAATTTCTATGAAGCAATTGCTTGAAGCTGGTGTTCACTTCGGACATCAAACTCGTCGTTGGAACCCAAAAATGAAACGTTACATTTTCACAGAGCGTAACGGTATCTACATCATCGACTTACAAAAAACTGTGAAAAAAGTTGAAGAAGCTTTCAACGTAATGCGTAACATCGCTGCTGAAGGTGGCGACATTTTATTCGTAGGTACTAAAAAACAAGCACAAGAAGCTATTAAAGAAGAAGCAACTCGTGCAGGTATGTACTTCGTTAACCAACGTTGGTTAGGAGGAACGTTAACAAACTTCCAAACAATCCAAAAACGTATCAAGCGTCTTAAAGACATCGAAAGAATGCAAGAAGATGGTACATTCGATGTACTTCCTAAGAAAGAAGTTGTTCAACTTAAAAAAGAGTTAGAGCGTCTTGAGAAATTCTTAGGCGGTATTAAAGATATGAAAGGTCTTCCAAGTGCATTATTCGTAGTAGACCCTCGTAAAGAGCGTATTGCAGTTGCTGAAGCACGTAAATTACACATTCCAATCATCGGTATCGTTGATACGAACTGTGATCCAGACGAAATCGATCACGTAATTCCAGCAAACGATGATGCGATTCGTGCTGTAAAACTTCTTACATCTAAAATGGCAGACGCGATCCTTGAAGCAAAACAAGGTGAAGAAACTGTTACTGCGTAACAAATTTGGAAAGGTGATAAGGGGTTCGGCCTTTTATCACCTTTTTTAAGGTATAAATACATATTTTAGGAGGATGAAAAGTATGGCAATCACTGCACAAATGGTAAAAGAACTTCGCGAAAAAACTGGCGCAGGTATGATGGACTGCAAAAAAGCTTTAACAGAAACTAACGGTGACATGGAGAAGGCAATTGACTTCTTACGTGAAAAAGGTATTGCAAAAGCTGCTAAAAAAGCAGACCGCATCGCTGCTGAAGGTTTAACTTTCATCGAAACAAACGGTAACGACGGTTTAATCTTAGAATTAAACTCTGAAACTGATTTCGTTGCGAAAAATGAAGGTTTCCAAACATTAATTAAAGAATTAGCTGCTCACTTATTAGCTAACAAACCAGCAAACGTTGAAGAAGCTATGGCTCAAACAATGGAAAATGGCAAAAAAGTAGAAGAGCACATCAACGAAGCAATCGCTAAAATTGGTGAAAAACTTACACTTCGTCGTTTCGAAATCGTATCAAAAACTGATGCAGATGCATTCGGTGCTTACCTACACATGGGTGGACGCATTGGTGTACTAACAGTTCTTGAAGGTTCTACTGATGAAGCAGCTGCTAAAGATGTAGCAATGCACGTTGCAGCAGTTAACCCTAAATACATCGACCGCGATGCTGTAACAGCTGAAGAAGTTGAGCATGAGCGTCAAGTATTAACGCAACAAGCGTTAAATGAAGGCAAGCCTGAAAAAATCGTTGCAAAAATGGTTGAAGGCCGTCTAGGCAAATTCTTCGAAGAGATTTGCTTACTTGACCAAGCATTCGTTAAAAACCCGGATATGAAAGTTCGCCAGTTCGTTGAGTCTAAAGGCGGAACATTAAAAGGATTCGTTCGCTACGCTGTTGGTGAAGGAATCGAAAAACGCGAAGACAACTTTGCTGAAGAAGTAATGAACCAAGTAAAAGGTAGCAACTAATACAGATTAGGGAACACATTGTGTTCCCTTTTTTAAAATAAAGATGTAAGCAATTGGAGGTTCATTATGAGTAAACCGAAATATAATCGTGTTGTTTTAAAGCTAAGCGGTGAAGCTTTAGCTGGTGAAAAAGGATTTGGAATTAATCCATCTGTTATTAAATCAGTTGCAGAACAAGTGAAAGAAATTGCAGAACTTGATGTAGAGGTTGCTGTTGTTGTAGGTGGCGGTAACATTTGGCGCGGAAAAATCGGAAGCGAAATGGGTATGGACCGTGCGGGCGCGGATTACATGGGCATGTTAGCGACAGTTATGAACTCATTAGCTCTTCAAGATAGCTTGGAGAACATTGGGATTCAAACGCGTGTTCAAACTTCTATTGAAATGCGTCAAGTGGCAGAACCTTACATTCGTCGTAAAGCGATTCGTCACTTAGAGAAGAAACGTGTTGTGATTTTCGCAGCGGGTACGGGTAACCCATATTTCTCTACAGATACAACTGCGGCTTTACGTGCAGCGGAAATCGAAGCTGATGTTATTTTAATGGCAAAAAATAATGTAGACGGTGTTTACAGTGCGGATCCATCTGTTGATGAAACAGCTACGAAATATGAATCACTTACATACTTAGATGTATTAAAAGAAGGTTTAGGTGTAATGGATTCTACTGCTTCTTCATTATGTATGGATAATGACATTCCACTAATTGTATTCTCAGTTATGGAAAAAGGAAATATTAAACGTGCCGTTTTAGGCGAAAATATTGGAACAATTGTAAGGGGGAAATAAACATGGGACAACAAGTATTAAAAGCTGCAAATGAAAAAATGGAAAAAGCAGTTGGTGCTTATTCTCGCGAATTAGCGTCAGTTCGTGCTGGTCGTGCAAGCGCGGCTGCTTTAGATAAGGTACAAGTTGATTACTATGGTGCGCCAACACCTGTTGTGCAATTAGCGAACATTACAGTTCCTGAAGCACGTTTACTTGTCATTCAACCTTATGATAAAACATCTATCGGTGATATTGAAAAAGCGATTTTAAAAGCAGATTTAGGTTTAAACCCTTCTAACGATGGATCAGTAATTCGTATTGCATTCCCTGCGTTAACAGAAGAGCGTCGTAAAGACCTAGTGAAAACTGTTAAAAAATATGCTGAAGAAGCAAAAGTTGCTGTTCGTAATGTACGCCGTGATGCTAATGACGATCTTAAAAAGCTTGAAAAAGCTGGCGATATTACAGAAGACGACTTAAGAGGATACACAGAAGATATCCAAAAAGAAACAGATAAATATATTGCAAAAGTTGACGAAATCGCAAAAAACAAAGAAAAAGAAATCATGGAAGTGTAATAGCGATACCTTCGCAAATATGACCCTCTTCTTAAGGGGGTCTTTTTACACTTTTAGGCATACGTCTGCTTGTTGGAGGGTATGAATGATGTTTAAAAAGTTTCCTTTTTTTAAAGGTAAAAAGGTCACATCGTTTGATCATCTCATTGAAGAAGTGAAAAAGGGATATATCCCGGAGCACATTGCGATCATTATGGATGGTAATGGAAGATGGGCGAAAAGAAGAGCAATGCCTCGCATTGCTGGACATCATGAAGGAATGCAAGTAGTAAAAAAGATTACGAAATTTGCTAGTAAACTTGATGTAAAAGTGCTGACTCTTTATGCTTTTTCTACTGAGAACTGGAAAAGACCGAAAAAGGAAGTCGACTATTTAATGAAGCTTCCAGAAGAATTTTTAGGTGCATTTTTACCAGAATTGATTGAAGAAAATGTACAAGTTCGAGTAATTGGACAAAAAGATCGTCTTCCTACGCATACGCGCAGAGCGATGGAGAAGGCCATGGAAGATACAAAAGAGAACACGGGATTAATTCTCAATTTTGCGTTAAACTATGGAAGTCGCGATGAAATCGTTTCTGCTGTGCAGCATATGATGAAAGACAGCGAAGAAGGGAAAGTTCGTTCAGAAGATATAAATGAAGAAATGATATCTTCATATTTAATGACAAGTTCTTTACCTGACCCAGACTTGCTTATTCGTACAAGTGGGGAATTGCGTATTAGTAATTTCATGCTATGGCAAATTGCGTATTCGGAGCTTTGGTTTACAGATGTGTATTGGCCAGATTTTACCGAGGAACATTTGCTAAATGCGATTACAGACTTTCAACATAGAGGGCGCAGATTCGGAGGCGTGTAGAAAGAGAGGGTTTGGTAGTGAAACAGAGAATTATTACTGGAGTGATTGCTGCCGCGCTATTCATTCCCATCGTATTTTACGGTGGCGTGCCTTTTACAGTTTTAGTGTATGCACTTGCTTCTATTGGATTATATGAATTAGTTCGTATGAACAAGCTTACACTTATTTCGGTACCAACGTTTTTAGCTGCATTATTATTATGGGTTATTTTAGTTCCAAGTAATGCGCTAGGTATTTTTGATCGGATTGGATTAGATAAATTAGAAATCACATTTTTGATTGTTTTATTACTTTTATCATATACAGTCCTTTCGAAGAATACATTTACTTTTGACAATGCTTCATTTTTACTTATGGCAACAACGTATGTTGCAATGGGGTTCTTATATCTAAATGAAACGAGAATAGCAGGAATCCATTATGTGTTTTATGCATTATTTGTCATTTGGGCAACTGATTCAGGCGCATATTTCATAGGGAAAGCAATTGGAAAAAGAAAATTATGGCCAGAGATTAGTCCGAATAAAACGATAGAAGGTTCATTAGGTGGTATTGTTTGTGGGATTGCCGTTGCATTTGTATACAATATGTTCTTCACAGTTCAAGAAAATGTGGGAATGTTAATTATTGTTACAATTGCAATCTCCATTTTTGGACAAATTGGTGATTTAGTACAGTCTGCATTTAAACGTCATTACGGTGTGAAAGATTCAGGTACAATCTTACCTGGACACGGCGGAATATTAGATCGAACAGATAGTTGGTTGTTCGTATTACCGATTTTACATTTCTTACATTTCATTTCATAATAAAACGAGGGGTTGGAGTTATGAAAAACATTAGTTTATTAGGTGCAAGTGGATCAATTGGAACACAAACTTTAGATGTACTACGCTCGCACCCAGACCAATTCCGTCTCGTTGCTTTTTCTGTAGGGAAAAATATTGACTATGCAGTAAAAGTCATTCAAGAATTTTCTCCTCAGCTTGTTTCAGTGCAAAGAGAAGAAGATGTTGTAAGGTTACAATCCGTTTCTGGAAATACAAAAGTAGTATACGGTGAAGGCGGACTATTAGAGGTAGCTCTTCACCCAGATGCAGAAGTTGTAATCACTGCTGTTGTAGGTAGTGTAGGATTGTTACCTACACTTCGTGCGATTGAGGCGAAAAAGACAATTGGAATTGCAAATAAAGAAACATTAGTAACTGCGGGACATATTATTATGGAAGCTGCGCACAAACATAATGTGTCGTTACTTCCAGTAGATAGCGAGCATTCGGCTATTTTTCAATGTTTGAATGGAGAAAATGAAAAGCGCATCTCTCGTTTAGTTATCACTGCTTCAGGCGGGAGTTTCCGTGATAAAACGAGAGATGAATTGTATCATGTGACAGTAGAGGATGCGCTTCGTCATCCTAACTGGTCAATGGGTTCGAAAATTACAATTGATTCTGCTACAATGATGAATAAGGGGCTGGAAGTGATTGAAGCACATTGGCTTTTCGGCATACCTTATGAGCAAATCGATGTTGTTTTACATAAAGAAAGCATTATTCATTCTATGGTTGAATTTGAAGATCGTAGTGTAATGGCGCAGCTCGGCTCACCAGATATGCGTGTACCAATTCAATATGCACTTACATATCCTGACAGATTACCACTTTTAGATACAAAACAGTTGAATTTGTGGGAAATCGGAACATTGCATTTTGAAAAAATGGATCAAGAACGTTTTCGTTGTCTCCGTTTTGCGTATGAAGCTGGAAAAATGGGCGGAAGCATGCCAGCAGTAATGAATGCGGCGAATGAAGTAGCTGTAGCAGCCTTTTTACAAAAGAAAATTGGTTTCTTAACAGTAGAAGACCTCATTGAAAAAGCAATGCACCATCACAATGTCATTGCACGTCCGAGCTTAGAGGAAATTCAGGAAATTGATGCAGCCACAAGACGGTTTGTGATGGAACAAATTTAGCAAAGGTGGTTATGGAATTGAATACAGCGATTGCCTTTATATTAATTTTCGGTGCACTCGTATTTTTCCATGAGCTAGGGCATCTATATTTCGCAAAAAGAGCAGGTATTTTATGCCGTGAGTTTGCAATTGGTTTTGGACCAAAAATATTTTCATTTGAAAAGAATGAAACAGTTTATACAGTTCGGCTGTTACCTCTTGGAGGCTATGTTAGAATGGCCGGCGAAGATGCCGAAACGGTTGAATTAAAACCAGGGAAAAAAGTTGGACTTGTGTTAAATGAAAACGAAGAGGTTATGAAATTAGTTTTAGACGGGCGCGAAAAGTATCCGAATGTTCGAGTGATTGAAGTAGAACAAGCTGATTTAGAAAATAATCTCACAATTTCTGGTTACGAAGAGTATGAAGAGGAATTGCAAACATTCCGTGTGAGTGAAAAAGCTCGTATTGTTTCAGCAGGAGAAGAAATACAAATTGCTCCGTTTAACAGACAATTTGGTTCTAAAACGTTAGGACAGCGAGCATTAACAATCTTTGCAGGTCCTGCTATGAACTTTATTCTTGCATTTGTTATTTTTGTTATCATTGGATTGGTACAAGGTATTCCTGTGGATAAACCAATGATTGGGAAAGTAATGAAGGATAGTGTGGCAGAACAAGCAGGCTTGAAACAAGATGATATGATTCAAGCAATTAATGGAAAAGACACGAACACATGGAATGATGTTGTAACGATTGTACGGGAACACCCAAATAAGGAAATTACGCTTCATGTAAAACGTGACAGCGAACAATTTAATGTAAAAATAACGCCATCAGCTGATACAGAGGGGAAAGAAAAGGTTGGTAGAATTGGTGTATACTCTCCTGTAGAGAAATCTATTTTTGGTTCAATTAAATCAGGTTTTGAGCAGACGTATACATGGACAAAACTAATTTTTGATTCCTTGGTAAAATTAGTAACGGGTCAGTTTTCTATTAATGATTTATCAGGTCCAGTAGGAATTTATAATTTAACAGACCAAGTAGTAGATTATGGTGTCATTCGTGTTCTTAGCTTGGCAGCTGTTTTAAGCATAAACCTTGGTTTATTTAACTTATTACCGGTTCCCGCTCTTGATGGAGGACGCTTATTCTTCTTCTTAATTGAAGCACTGCGAGGGAAACCAATTGACCGTCAAAAAGAAGGAATGGTTCACTTTATTGGTTTTGCGTTATTAATGTTACTTATGTTAGTTGTAACGTGGAATGACATTCGGAAGTTTTTCTTGTAAAATGAAGTGAAACTTGTAGTAAGTGTGAAATTCTCAATGTTTTTTTGGAAAGCGAATGAAATGAATAGAGCTCTGAGAGTTGTAATCCCTCACCTGATCTGAGGTGGGGGGTTTTACTGCGTATTAGAGTAAACTAAAGAGGTGCGAATAGATGAAACAAAGTATGGTATTTAGTCCTACATTACGTGAAGTGCCAGCAGATGCTGAGATTAAAAGTCATCAATTGCTACTTCGTGCAGGATTTATGCGTCAAAATGCTTCTGGTATTTATAGTTTTTTACCGCTGGGTCTAAAAGTATTGCATAAGGTGGAGCGTATCGTTCGAGAAGAAATGGAACGAGCAGGAGCTGTAGAATTATTAATGCCAGCATTACAAGCTGCTGAACTATGGCAAGAATCAGGTCGTTGGTATTCTTACGGTTCTGAGTTAATGCGTATGAAAGATCGTAATGCTCGTGAGTTTGCGCTAGGGGCAACGCATGAAGAAGTTATTACAGACCTTGTACGTGATGAAATTAAATCTTATAAAAAGTTACCTTTAACATTATATCAAATTCAAACAAAATTCCGTGACGAGCAACGACCACGTTTTGGTTTATTACGCGGAAGAGAGTTTTTAATGAAAGATGCATATTCTTTCCATGCAACACAAGAAAGTTTAGATGAAGTTTATAGCCGTTTATATCAAGCATATTCTAATATTTTTGCTCGTTGTGGTTTGAATTTCCGTGCGGTTATTGCCGATTCTGGAGCAATGGGTGGTAAAGATACACATGAGTTTATGGCGTTATCTGATGTAGGAGAAGATACAATTGCGTATTCTGATACATCTGATTATGCAGCGAATATTGAAATGGCTCCTGTTGTTGCTTCGTATACAAAGAGTGATGAAACTGAAAAGGTACTTGAAAAAGTAGCAACACCAGATCAAAAGGCAATTGAAGAAGTATCTGCATTTTTAAACATTGAAGCATCTAATTGCATTAAATCGATGGTCTTTAAAGTAGATGAGAAATTTGTTGTTGTACTTGTTCGTGGAGATCACGAAGTAAATGATGTAAAAGTGAAGAACGTATATGGTGCTTCAGTTGTTGAACTTGCTTCCCATGAAGAGGTAAGAAGTCTATTAAATTGTGAAGTAGGTTCTTTAGGTCCAATCGGTGTAACAGGAGATGTTGAAGTTATTGCTGATCACGCTGTAGCAGCAGTTGTAAATGGTTGCTGTGGTGCAAATGAAGAAGGATTCCACTATGTAAATGTAAATCCAGAGCGCGACTTCAAAGTAAGTCAATATGCTGATTTACGATTCATTCAAGAAGGAGATCAATCTCCAGATGGAAATGGGACAATCCGTTTTGCTCGTGGTATTGAAGTTGGACATGTATTTAAATTAGGTACACGTTACAGTGAGGCAATGAATGCTACATTCTTAGATGAGAATGGAAAAACGAAGCCGCTTATCATGGGATGCTACGGCATTGGGGTATCTCGTACAGTTGCGGCAATTGCTGAACAGTTTAATGATGAAAATGGTTTAGTTTGGCCAAAAGCTGTAGCTCCATTCCATTTACATGTGATTCCAGTAAATATGAAGTCTGATGCACAGCGAGAAGTGGGCGAAACGATCTACAGTTCATTACAAGAACAAGGATATGAAGTACTGTTAGATGATCGTGCAGAGCGTGCAGGTGTTAAATTTGCTGATGCAGACTTATTCGGTCTTCCAGTTCGAGTAACAGTTGGTAAAAAGGCTGATGAAGGTATTGTTGAAGTAAAAGTACGTGCTACAAATGAATCTGCAGAAGTGAAAGTTGAAGAACTTCACACATATATCACTAATATTTTAAAATAAGAAGAGGTACCTCGTTATGAGGTACCTTCTCTTTCTTTGTAGAGTAAGCTTTTTAGCGAAGAGGTGAGAAGCCTTCTTTGCTGAACGGAACATTTCAATTTATAATAGCAAATGGAAGGGGGTTGCTTATGTCGTTAACAAATGAACAACAAGAGCGATTTCAAATTTTGCTCCAGCAGCTGCAGATGCCTGAAGACCTTATCAATCAATATTTACAAGGTGGTGGCATACAAAGGCTAGTTGTCGATAAAGCAAATAAAAGTTGGCATTTTGATTTGCAAGTGCCACGTATTTTGCCAACAGAATTATATGAATTGCTTGAAACACAGATAAAGCAGTCATTTTCTCATATTGCCAAAACGTCATTTGCGCTAGAAACAGAGAATAAACAATTTACGGAAGACGAGGTCAAGGAATATTGGCCGCTTTGTACAGATCGAATTACTTTTTCGCCTATGTTTGCGTATTTAAAAAAGCAACTTCCTCATGTAAATGGAGTGAAGTTGTTACTTGATGTAAATAACGAGTTAGAATCTACAGCATTAAAGAAAAATCTTGCGAAGCCAGTCGGTGATCAATATGAAATTTTCGGATTTCCACGTTTTCAGCTGGAAACAAATATAAAGCAAAATGAAGAGGAAGTTCAAAAGTTTCGTGAGCAAACACAGCAAGAGGATCGTCAACGTGTTATACAAGCTATGGAAGAGATGGCGAAGAAGCAAGCCGAAGAAAGCGATATGGTACACGAAGGGCCGATTGTACTTGGGTATCTTATTAAGCCTGATGAAGAAATCACACCAATGCGTGAAATTCAAGATGAAGAAAGACGAAAAACTGTTCAAGGTTATGTCTTCCATGTGGAAACAAAAGAGCTTCGTAGTGGACGTACGTTACTAACTTTAAAAATGACGGATTATACGGATTCCATTATGGTTAAAATGTTCTCGCGTGATAAAGAGGATCTTCCGCTTCTGCAATCATTAAAAAAAGGAATGTGGGTAAAAGCGCGTGGTTCGGTTCAAAATGATACGTTTGTTCGTGATTTAGTCATGATTGCGAATGATATTAACGAAATAACAGGACCTTCTCGTAAAGATAAAGCACCTGAAGGAGGAAAACGAGTAGAGCTACATTTGCATACACCAATGAGTCAAATGGATGCTGTTACCGGAGTATCTAAGCTTGTCGCGCAAGCTGGGAAATGGGGACATGAAGCGATTGCGGTTACAGACCATGCTGTTGCGCAGTCTTTCCCGGAAGCATATTCTGCTGGCAAAAAGGCTGGTATAAAAGTTATTTATGGTGTGGAAGCCAACTTAGTGAATGATGGTGTTCCAATTGCTTATAATGAATCGCATCGACTACTAGCAGACGAAACATATGTTGTCTTTGACGTTGAGACGACAGGGTTATCTGCTGTATATGACACGGTCATTGAGTTAGCTGCTGTAAAAGTGAAGGGCGGAGAAATTATTGATCGCTTTGAATCCTTTGCAAATCCGCATCAACCGCTATCAGCTACAATTATTGAGTTAACCGGTATCACAGACGATATGTTAACTGATGCACCGGAAGTGGGAGAAGTATTTAAAAAGTTTGAAGCGTGGATGGGTGATCATACACTCGTTGCCCATAATGCAAGCTTTGATATGGGATTCATAAATGTAGGGTTTAAGAAATGTGGCTTAGACAAGCCGGAAAACCCAGTTATTGATACATTGGAATTAGCTAGATTTTTATTCCCAGAAATGAAGAACCACCGCTTAAATACAATGTGTAAAAAGCTTGATATTGAATTAACACAGCATCACCGTGCGATTTATGATACGGAAGCAACGGGATATTTACTTGTGAAAATGTTAAAAGATGTGATTGAAAAAGGATTTGAATATCACGATCAATTAAATGATAGTATGGGACAGGGCGATGCATATAAACGCGGGAGACCGAGCCATGTAACTTTACTTGCAACATCTGATGTTGGATTGAAAAATTTATATAAACTTGTTTCGTATTCTCACTTGAATTATTTTTACCGTGTACCACGTGTGCCACGTTCACTATTAAAAAAATATCGTGAAGGTTTAATAGTAGGTACTGCTTGTGATAAAGGAGAAGTATTTGAAGCGATGATGCAAAAGGCTCCTGAAGAAGTAGAGGAGATTGCGCAGTTCTATGATTATATTGAGGTTATGCCTCCAGAGGTGTTACGTCATTTAGTAGAACGTGAACTCGTTCGAGATGAAGGGCAGTTAAAAACAATTATTTCTAACTTAGTAAAATTAGGTGAAACGTTAGATAAACCTGTTGTTGCGACAGGAAATGTGCATTACTTAGACCCTGAAGATGCGATGTATCGCAAAATCTTAATAAGTTCGCAAGGCGGGGCAAACCCATTAAATCGTCATTCATTACCACCTGTATATTTCCGCACAACAGATGAAATGTTAGATTGCTTCTCATTCCTAGGAGAAGAAAAAGCAAAAGAAATTGTTGTGACAAATACACAAAAGGTTGCATCGTTAATCGGTGACGTTCATCCAGTAAAAGATGATCTATACACACCGAAAATTGAAGGTGCAGATGATGAAACGCGTGATATGAGCTATGAAATGGCACGCAGCATCTATGGTGAAGAACTACCAGAAATCGTAGAAGCGCGCCTAGAAAAAGAATTAAAAAGTATTATTGGACATGGATTTGCCGTTATTTATTTAATTTCACATAAGCTTGTGAAAAAATCACTTGTAGACGGTTATCTTGTAGGTTCACGTGGGTCGGTAGGATCATCATTTGTTGCGACAATGATGGAGATTACTGAAGTAAACCCATTACCACCGCATTATGTATGTCCGAAGTGTAAGCAATCAGAATTCTTCAATGATGGTTCTGTAGGTTCTGGTTTTGACTTACCTGATAAAGATTGTCCAACATGTAATATTCCTTACGTAAAAGACGGACATGATATTCCGTTCGAAACGTTTCTTGGGTTTAAAGGGGATAAGGTTCCCGATATTGATTTGAATTTTTCCGGAGAATACCAACCACGTGCCCATAACTATACGAAAGTACTGTTCGGTGAGGACTATGTATATCGCGCTGGAACAATTGGTACAGTAGCAGAAAAAACGGCTTACGGTTATGTAAAAGGTTATGCTAATGATCATAATTTAACAATTCGAAATGCAGAGATTGATCGTCTTGTTTCGGGATGCACAGGGGTAAAACGTACAACAGGACAGCATCCAGGTGGTATTATCGTTGTGCCAGATTACATGGATATTTTTGATTTTTCACCAATTCAGTTTCCTGCTGATTCAATAGGAGCAGAGTGGAGAACGACGCACTTTGACTTCCATTCGATTCATGATAATTTGTTGAAACTAGATATACTAGGGCACGATGATCCGACCGTTATTCGTATGTTGCAAGATTTAAGCGGTGTGGATCCGAAAACAATACCGACAGATGATCCAGAAGTAATGAAAATCTTCTCTGGTCCAGAATCATTAGGTGTGACAGAAGAACAAATTAATTGTAAAACAGGTACACTTGGTATTCCTGAGTTTGGTACGAAATTCGTAAGACAGATGTTAGAAGAAACGAAGCCAACGACATTCTCAGAGCTTGTCCAAATTTCTGGACTATCCCATGGTACAGACGTATGGCTTGGTAATGCGAATGAACTGATTTATAACGGTACATGTACGCTGAGCGAAGTTATCGGTTGTCGTGATGATATTATGGTCTATCTAATTTATCAAGGATTGGATCCATCGTTAGCGTTTAAAATTATGGAATCGGTACGTAAAGGTAAAGGTGTACCAGAAGAGTGGGAAGAGGAAATGCGCAATAACAATGTACCTGGTTGGTATATTGATTCTTGTAAAAAAATTAAGTACATGTTCCCTAAAGCCCATGCGGCTGCTTATGTACTTATGGCTGTACGTATCGCATATTTCAAAGTGCATTTTGCACTATTGTTCTATGCAGCATACTTTACAGTACGTGCTGATGACTTTGATGTAGAGGCGATGGCAAAAGGCTCGGCAGCAATTAGGGCGCGGATTGATGAGATTGCACAAAAAGGGTTAGATGCAGCACCGAAAGAAAAAAGTTTACTAACTGTATTAGAAATGACACTTGAAATGTGCGAACGTGGTTATTCATTCCAAAAGGTTGATTTATATCGTTCACATGCAACGGACTTTATTATTGATGGAGAAACATTGATTCCTCCATTTAATGCAATACCTGGTCTTGGTACTAACGCTGCCATAAGTATCGTTGAAGCACGTGAAAATGGTGAATTCTTATCAAAAGAAGATTTGCAACAACGTAGTAAGATTTCCAAAACAATTATTGAATATTTAGATAGCCAAGGTTGTTTAGGAGATTTGCCAGACAAAAACCAATTGTCACTGTTCTAGCAGGCAGGAAAAGTCTTTGCAAATCAGTATTTGCTATGGTATACTATTAACCGAGATAACCATGTCATGTATATTTTGCAAAAAAAAGAGTGGGGAAACCCACTCTTTCGTGTTACTATCTATGTTTTACCTATGCATATAGGTAAGATATTTCTGTCGTATATACATATTTTGTTACAAGTTTTACTTCTTAAATTTGGTAATACTAAGACAGATATTCCCTGCTAAGCGGCAGGGGCTTTTGTTAGCTAACGAGAAAGAATAAGATAGACCGTCTTTATGAGCGGATTCTTTTTCTTTCAAATGGTACATGGCGGCAGGAAGGAGGCTGTTTATGGATAAGAAAGTCACAGAAGTTGTTGAAGCATTTGCGCAGCCGATTGTTGAAGAGTTAAATCTTGAACTTGTAGATGTAGAATATGTGAAAGAAGGAAAAGACTGGTTCCTACGCGTATTCATCGATTCTG
Organism: Bacillus sp. TL12; assembly: GCF_022625245.1. Lineage (NCBI taxonomy): Bacteria > Bacillati > Bacillota > Bacilli > Caryophanales > Bacillaceae > Bacillus > Bacillus sp. TL12. The sequence continues at coordinate 210,748 of NZ_JAJJBY010000005.1, forward strand.
AGACAGGAGTAGACATTGAAGAATGCGGTGCGGTAAGTGAACGTTTAAGCGAAGCTTTAGATAAAGAGGATCCAATTCCTCATCTTTACTTTTTGGATGTATCATCTCCTGGAGCAGAACGCCCATTAAAGAAAGAAAAAGACTTCCAGCAAGCGGTAGGAAGACAAGTGGCAATTAAAACATATGAGCCGATTGATGGTGAAAAGATGTTTGAAGGAAAGCTACTGTCCTATGATGGTACAACAATTACACTATTATTAACAATTAAAACACGTAAAAAAGAAATCCAAATTCCAATGGATAAAGTTGCGAACGCGCGACTTGCTGTTACGTTTTAGTAAGAAGGGGGATCTTCATGAGCACTGAGTTGTTAGATGCTTTGCTCGTATTAGAATCAGAAAAAGGTATTAGCAAAGATATTATTATTGATGCAATTGAGGCAGCTTTAATCTCTGCTTATAAACGAAATTTTAACCAAGCACAAAACGTACGTGTTAGCTTTAACCCAGAAGTGGGAACAATTCAAGTTTTAGCACGTAAAGACGTTGTAGATAGTGTGTTTGATCCACGTCTTGAAATTTCTGTAGAAGAAGCAAGACACATCAATCCGAACTATCAAGATGGTGATGTATTAGAGATTGAAGTAACACCAAAAGATTTCGGACGTATTGCAGCACAAACTGCAAAACAAGTTGTGACACAACGTGTACGTGAGGCAGAACGTGGTGTCATTTATTCAGAATTTAGTGACCGCGAAGAAGACATCATGGTTGGTATTGTGCAACGTCAAGATGCTCGTTTTATTTATGTAAGCCTAGGAAAAGTAGAAGCTTTACTACCAGTAAGTGAGCAAATGCCAAATGAACAATATAAACCACATGATCGAATTCGCGTGTTCATTACAAAAGTAGAAAAAACGACAAAAGGACCACAGATTTACGTATCACGTACACATCCAGGTCTTTTAAAGCGTTTATTCGAAATTGAAGTGCCAGAAATTTATGATGGAACTGTAGAAATTCGTTCTGTAGCACGTGAAGCAGGCGACCGTTCTAAAATTTCTGTATATGCAGAGAATATCGATGTTGATCCAGTAGGTTCTTGCGTAGGTCCAAAAGGACAACGTGTACAACGTATTGTTGATGAACTAAAAGGTGAAAAAATTGATATTGTTCGCTGGTCAAATGATCCAATTGAATATGTAGCAAACGCATTAAGTCCATCACAAGTTGTAAAAGTACTTGTGAATGAAGAGGAAAAAGCAACAACTGTTGTTGTTCCAGATCATCAGCTTTCATTAGCAATTGGGAAGCGCGGGCAAAATGCACGTCTTGCAGCAAAATTAACTGGCTGGAAAATTGATATTAAAAGCGAGTCTGATGCGAAGCAACTTGGCATTGTAACAGAAGAAGACAACATAATCGCATTCGATTCAGTTGAAGACGAAATCGAATAGAGGTGATGAATGTGAGCAATCGAAAAGTTCCGTTACGAAAATGTATTGCAACACAAGAAATGAAATCAAAACGCGAGCTCGTTCGCATTGTTCGTTCCAAAGAGGGCGAAGTGTCCATTGATTTAACTGGAAAGAAATCAGGACGTGGTGCATATCTGTCAAAAGACAAGGAATGCATTATCCAAGCGCAGAAGAAAAATATTTTGGAACATCATCTAAAAGCGAAGATCGACAGTTCTCTTTACGAGGAACTTCTTGAGCTTGTTGAGAAGGAGTCGAAATAAGTGTCCGATTGGAAATCGTTTTTAGGACTAGCAAACCGTGCTCGAAAAATAATTTCGGGTGAAGAACTCGTTTTAAAAGAAGTACGAAGTGGCAAGGCAAAGCTTGTATTGCTTTCTGAAGATGCGTCAGCGAATACTGCAAAGCGCATCATAGATAAAACCACGTACTACAACATACCAATGAGAAAAGTCGAAAATCGACAACAATTAGGGCATGCGATTGGGAGAGACGAGCGAGTCGTTGTAGCTGTGTTAGATGAGGGCTTTGCGAAAAAGCTGCGTAGCATGCTCGATACAACTTACCGGGGGTGAAGGTGTGAGTAAAATTCGAGTGTATGAATATGCAAAGAAACACAATATCTCAAGTAAAGATATTATTACAAAACTAAAAGAAATGAATATCGAGGTTTCGAATCATATGACAATGTTAGACGATGAAGTAGTAAACAAATTAGATAATCAGTACAATACTGGAGCAGAAAAGCCTTCTGTTGCAGATGAGTTTGAAGTAGAAGAAAAAGTTGTTCGTAGCAAAAAGAACAGTAATAAGAAGAAGAAAAAAGGCAAAGGAAATGAAGACAAACGTCAAGAAAACTTTGCTGGAAGACAGCAAACACAAACAGTAGAAACACCAGATAAAATCACTTTCTCTGGTACACTTACAGTAGGTGATCTTGCAAAGAAACTAAGCAAAGAGCCATCTGAACTTATTAAAAAGCTCTTTATGCTAGGCATTATGGCGACAATTAACCAAGATTTAGATAAAGATACAATTGAGTTAATCGCTGCTGATTACGGTATTGAAGTAGAAGAAGAAGTAATTGTAAGTGAAACTGAGTTTGAAACATTCATCGATGAGCAAGATAATGAAGAAAACTTAAAAGAGCGTCCAGCTGTTGTTACAATTATGGGACACGTTGACCATGGTAAAACAACATTACTTGATTCTATCCGTAATTCAAAAGTAACTGCTGGCGAAGCTGGTGGAATTACTCAACATATTGGTGCATACCAAGTTGAAGTAAATGATAAGAAAATTACGTTCTTAGATACACCAGGTCACGCGGCGTTTACAACAATGCGCGCACGTGGTGCACAAGTAACGGATATTACAATCCTTGTTGTTGCAGCGGATGACGGTGTTATGCCACAAACAGTTGAAGCAATTAACCATGCAAAAGCAGCTGGAGTACCAATTATTGTAGCTGTGAATAAAATGGATAAACCAGCTGCAAATCCAGACCGTGTAATGCAAGAATTAACAGAATACGAATTAGTTCCAGAAGCTTGGGGCGGAGATACAATTTTTGTACCAATTTCTGCAATTCAAGGTGAAGGGATTGACAACTTGCTAGAAATGATTCTACTTGTAAGTGAAGTAGAAGAATACAAAGCAAATCCAAACCGTTATGCAACTGGTACTGTAATTGAGGCACAGCTTGATAAAGGTAAAGGAACAATTGCAACATTACTTGTACAAAATGGTACACTTCGAGTGGGAGATCCAATCGTTGTTGGAACATCATTTGGACGTGTTCGTGCAATGGTAAATGACATCGGACGTCGAGTAAAAGTTGCTGGACCATCTACTCCTGTTGAAATTACTGGTTTAAATGAGGTACCACAAGCGGGCGATCGTTTCATGGCATTTGCTGATGAGAAGAAAGCGCGTCAAATTGGTGAATCACGTGCACAACAAGCATTGCTTGCACAGCGCGGTGAAAAATCTAAATTAAGCCTTGAAGATTTATTCCAACAAATCCAAGAGGGCGATGTAAAAGAAATTAACCTAATTGTGAAAGCAGACGTACAAGGTTCTGTGGAAGCAATGGCGGCATCACTTCGTAAAATTGATGTTGAAGGAGTAAAAGTGAAAATTATCCACACAGGCGTAGGTGCGATTACAGAGTCTGATATTATTTTAGCTTCTGCATCTAATGCGATTGTAATCGGATTTAACGTGCGCCCTGATGTGAACGCGAAACGTACAGCTGAGCTAGAAAATGTGGATATTCGCTTACACCGTATTATTTACAAAGTAATCGAAGAGATTGAAGCAGCAATGCAAGGTATGCTTGATCCTGAATTCGAAGAAAAAGTAATTGGTCAAGCGGAAGTTCGTCAAACATTCAAAGTAACAAAAGTTGGAACAATTGCAGGATGTTACGTAACAGACGGTAAAATCACGCGTGATAGCGGTGTTCGTATTATCCGTGATGGTGTAGTAATTTACGAAGGACAACTTGATACGCTAAAACGTTTCAAAGACGACGTAAAAGAAGTTGCGCAAAACTACGAGTGTGGTATTACAATTGAGAAATACAACGATCTTAAAGAAGGAGACATCATTGAAGCATACATTATGGAAGAAGTGAAGCGATGATTATCGCTTCACTCTCATTCGAGTGTATGATTTATGATGTGCATTCTTTAAAAGAGAAACGAGCAATTTTACAGCGTGTGCTAACTCGTGTGAAACAGCGTTACAATGTAGCTGTTTCCGAAATAGGACACCAAGATGTATGGCAACGTACAGAAATTGCGATTGTTTCCGTATCCTCAAATCGTGTTGTCTGTGAAAAAGAAATGAATCGTGTACTTGAGTATATCGATTCATTTCCTGAAATTGAACGTACGATAACACAATTGGAATGGTATTGAATGAGGTGAAAAGCTATGAAATTACGTGCGAACCGTGTGGGCGAGCAAATGAAAAAAGAATTAGGCGACATCATTAGTCGTAAAATTAAAGACCCACGTGTTGGATTTGTTACAGTAACAGATGTACAAGTGAGTGGAGATTTACAAATTGCCAAAGTATATATTTCTGTTTTAGGAGACGAAGAACAGAAAGAAAATACATTAAAAGGCTTAGCGAAGGCAAAAGGCTTTATTCGTTCAGAAATTGGCCAACGTATTCGTCTTCGTAAAACACCGGAGATTTCTTTTGAATTTGATGAATCTATCGGATATGGTCATCGAATTGATACACTTTTACATGAAATTAATAAAGACGGTAAACGTGAAGAATAATGGATAGACATTTGTCTATCCATTTTTTCAATGGAAAGTAAGTATTGCATACAAGTGAGTGTTCAAAAGGAAGGATAAAGAGAGTAGAGCATTTCGGGGTGAAGAGGCCAGAAGGCGACAGAGTATAGCTGAGACTTACATGAGGACTGGTGACGAAATGAAGAAATGGGATTGCTATTTGTACCGGATTTCTTGAACATCCTCTACAAAAGTATAACGATGAGGTGAACATATGGAAGGTGTATTACTATTACATAAACCAAAAGGAATGACATCACACGATTGTGTATTTAAGTTAAGAAAGATATTGCGTGAAAAAAGAATTGGTCATACAGGAACATTAGATCCAGATGTGACAGGAGTATTACCGATTTGTGTAGGTCGTGCAACGAAAATTGCACAATTTTTAACAAGTGAAACGAAAACCTATGAAGGTGAAGTTACACTGGGATTTTCAACCACAACTGAAGATGCTTCTGGTGAAGTAGTAGAAAAACAAGATGTAAATCGTATCATTACACGTGCGGAAGTGGAAGCTGTATTAGCAGAGTTAACAGGAACAATTGAGCAGGTCCCTCCCATGTACTCAGCTGTAAAAGTAAACGGAAAGAAACTGTATGAATACGCAAGAGCAGGACAAGAAGTGGAACGTCCAGTTCGTACGATAACAATTCATGAATTTGTGTTACTTGATGACCGGGAAGTATTTGAAGGTGAGAACATTTCATTCCGCTTCCGTGTTACATGTAGCAAAGGAACATACGTGAGAACATTAGCGGTTATGATTGGTGAAAAATTAGGATTCCCGGCACATATGTCACATCTTGTGCGCACAGCTTCAGGAGAATTTTTGCTAGAAGATTGCATATCATTTGAAGAAATTGAAGAAAACATGCAAAATGGAACAGTAGAGTCTATTTTTATCTCAATTGATGAAGCGTTAAGTAAATTTCCAAAAATGGTTGTAGATGAAAAACAAGCAGAAAAAATAAAAAATGGGATGTTTTTAAGGAATGAATTACAAGTGACAGCACCATTTATTACAGTGTTTGATAAAAATGAACGTTGTCTAGCAATTTATGAGCATCATCCAAAACACCCTGGCATGTTAAAGCCAATGAAAGTACTTGTGAATAATCAGGAACTAAAGCTATAATGGATTATTGGAAGGATTATTACAGAAAAAGGTGAATTCAAGCGTGAAACTTATTCATTTAACTCATCCACATAAACAAAATAAAATAGAATTACCACCTACTGTAATGGCATTAGGTTTTTTTGATGGCATTCATTTAGGACATCAACGTGTAATTCGAACAGCAAAAAAAATAGCGGATGAAAGAGGATGTAAAAGTGCGGTTATAACATTTCATCCACATCCATCTGTTGTATTAGGAAAAAAGGAAGCGCATGTGGAGTATATTACACCACTATCCGTTAAAGAAAAAGTAATTGCAGATTTAGGGATTGATATGTTATATGTGGTGAAATTCGATGAATCATTTGCTGGATTACTGCCACAACAGTTTGTAGATGAATATATTATTGGTCTAAATGTAAAGCATGTAGTAGCAGGTTTTGATTATTCATATGGACGTTTAGGAAAAGGGACGATGGAGACTTTACCATTTCATGCAAGAGGGGAGTTTACACAGACCGTGATTGAAAAAGTTGAATTCCAAGAAGAAAAAGTAAGTTCCACAGCATTACGAAAACTAATCCGAAATGGAGAAATGGAACAGATTCCATCTATTTTAGGTAGAGCTTATACAGTAGAAGGAACGGTTGTTCACGGGGATAAACGTGGACGTCAAATCGGTTTTCCGACAGCTAATGTAGGTTTAAGTGAGGAATATCTTCTGCCACCTGTTGGTGTGTATGCAGTAAGGTTAAAAGTCCATGATGAGTGGCATGACGGTGTATGTAATATCGGTTATAAACCAACTTTTAAAGAAGATGAGCGTAAACTGTCTATTGAAGTGCATTTATTCCATTTCAATGAGGACATATATGATCAAGTTGTTACCGTGGAGTGGCATATACGCATTCGAGAAGAGAAGAAGTTTAATGGTATCGACGAACTAGTTGCTCAAATTGCAAAAGATAAGAGAACAGCACAAGAATATTTTAGCATGGCGAAGAATATGCTTGCTTTTTCCAATGAAAAGTAGTATTCTATGTTATGTACTTTATGACAACCATTGCTTGGCATTGCGACTCACCGACGCTTGCTAGGTAATTGGGGGTTTAATTATTAGGAGGTGAAATAGGATGGCTTTAACACAAGAGCGTAAAAATGAAATCATTGCACAATTTAGAACTCATGAGACTGATACTGGTTCTCCAGAGGTTCAAATTGCTGTCCTAACAGAGCAAATTAACACTCTAAACGAGCACTTACGTACTCACAAGAAAGATCATCATTCACGTCGTGGTCTATTAAAGATGGTTGGTAAACGTCGTAACTTACTTACTTACCTTCGTAATAGCGATATCACACGCTACCGTGAATTAATCACAAAGCTTGGCTTACGTCGATAGTCAAAGAAGCGGGAATATTCCCGCTTTTTTGTTAGGTAAAAATATATCTTCTACTCTTAATAGCTTACTTAAATTTCGGTAATACTAGAGGAAGAATATTGTGATATATGATCCATTTACATAGAAGAATTGAATATTTTAAATTGAGAGGGGTACTTAAATGAGTCAAGAAAAGCAAGTCTTCTCGATAGATTTAGCTGGTCGCCAGCTAACAATTGAAACAGGCCAGCTTGCAAAACAAGCAAACGGCGCGGTATTAGTAAGATATGGCGACACAGCAGTTCTATCAACTGCAACGGCATCAAAAGAGCCAAAAAATGTAGATTTCTTCCCGCTTACAGTAAACTATGAAGAGCGTTTATATGCAGTCGGAAAAATCCCAGGCGGTTTTATTAAACGTGAAGGCCGTCCAAGTGAAAAAGCAATTTTAGCGAGTCGTTTAATTGACCGACCAATTCGCCCACTTTTCGCAGATGGTTTCCGTAATGAAGTGCAAGTTGTCAGCATCGTTATGAGTGTTGACCAAGATTGTTCTTCTGAGATGGCGGCTATGCTGGGTTCTTCATTAGCGTTATCGATTTCAGATATTCCATTTGAAGGTCCAATTGCTGGTGCGACGGTTGGTCGTATCGACGGCGAATTTATTATGAATCCAACAGTAGAACAACAGGAACAAAGTGATATGCATCTTGTTGTAGCTGGGACAAAAGATGCAATTAACATGGTAGAGGCAGGTGCAGATCAAGTACCTGAAGAAACAATGTTAGAAGCAATCATGTTCGGTCATGAAGAAATTAAACGTCTAATTGCTTTCCAAGAAGAGATTGTACAAGCTGTCGGAAAAGAAAAGGCGGAAGTAAAACTTTATGAAGTGGATGCTGATCTTGAAAAAGCTATTCGTGAAATGGCAGAGAAAGATATGCATGCAGCAATTCAAGTACATGAAAAGCATGCACGTGAAGACGCAATTAATGAAGTAAAACAACGCGTCATTGCACACTATGAAGAGCAGGAAGTAGAAGCAGAAGTATTAGGACAAGTACATGAGATTTTATATAAAATTGTAAAAGAAGAAGTACGTCGTCTTATTACAGTTGAAAAAATCCGCCCAGACGGACGTAAAAGTGATGAAATTCGTCCTTTAGCGTCAGAGGTAGGCATTCTATCTCGTACTCACGGTTCTGGATTATTCACACGTGGACAAACGCAAGCATTAAGTATTTGTACATTAGGTGCATTAGGCGATGTGCAAATTTTAGATGGACTAGGTGTAGAAGAATCAAAACGTTTTATGCACCATTACAATTTCCCATCCTTTAGTGTTGGTGAAACAAGACCAATGCGTGGACCAGGTCGCCGTGAAATCGGTCATGGTGCGTTAGGTGAACGTGCACTTGAACCTGTTATTCCATCTGAGCAAGACTTCCCGTATACAGTTCGTCTTGTATCAGAAGTTTTAGAATCAAATGGTTCTACTTCACAAGCAAGTATTTGCGGTAGTACATTAGCGATGATGGATGCAGGTGTTCCACTAAAAGCGCCAGTTGCTGGTATTGCAATGGGTCTAGTAAAGTCTGGCGAGCACTATACAATTTTAACCGATATCCAAGGTATGGAAGATCACTTAGGTGATATGGACTTTAAAGTAGCAGGTACAGCACAAGGTGTAACTGCACTGCAAATGGATATTAAAATCGATGGGTTATCTCGTGAAATTTTAGAAGAAGCATTGCAACAAGCTAAGATTGGTCGTATGCATATTCTAGATCACATGTTAACTGCTATCGCTGAGCCTCGCAAAGAGCTATCTGCATATGCTCCGAAAATCATTACAATGACAATTAATCCGGATAAAATCCGTGATGTTATTGGGCCAAGCGGTAAACAAATTAACAAAATTATTGAAGAAACTGGCGTAAAAATTGATATTGAGCAAGATGGTACAGTCTTTATTTCATCCGTTGATCAAGAAATGAATGAAAAGGCGAAGAAAATTATCGAAGATATCGTTCGCGAAGTACAAGTAGGCGAAATCTACTTAGGAAAAGTAAAACGTATCGAAAAATTCGGTGCTTTTGTTGGATTATTCAGTGGTAAAGATGGTCTTGTTCATATTTCTGAGCTTGCGCTTGAGCGTGTAGGTAAAGTAGAAGACGTTGTGAAAATTGGCGACGAGATTTCAGTAAAAGTTATCGAGATTGACAAACAAGGTCGTGTAAACTTATCTAGAAAAGTATTGCTAAAAGAAGAGCAAGAAAAAGAAGCGGCAAAAGAAGAAGCTTCAAAACAAGAAAATATACAAGAACAAAAATAAGTAAAAAAGCCAGGTTTCCTGGCTTTTTTTGTTAAACAAAATATATTTGATGCATCGATTTTTATTGATAAAAAGGTATAGTTTTCATGATAACGCTCAAATTAACAAGGATAATAGGAAAAAGGCTTTTTCTTATTTGTATAGTTAATGGGAGGGTTTCTATGAGAACTCGTATAGTTATATTCATATCCGTATTCTTTCTTTGTATAAGTTTATGCTCATATTCAGCGCTAGCAAATGATAATCTTTATGAGGAAATTCAGAAACAAGCGAAGCAATATTCAATTGCGCCGCAAAATGCAATAATTGATAAAATTTGGAAGGCTACACCAGGATATAATGGTAAAGAGGTTGATATTGAAGCGTCATATAATAACATGAAGAAAATAGGAAAATTTGATGAAAAGCAATTTGTATATCGGGAAGTTTCACCAAGCACGCATTTAGAAGATTTATCGCCTTCTCCCATTTATCGTGGGCATCCACATAAAAAAATGGTGGGATTAACAATAAATGTGGCATGGGGAAATGAGTATCTTCCGCGTATATTAGAAACGTTGAAAAAGCATGATGTAAAGGCAACCTTTTTTTTAGAAGGACGTTGGGTAAAAGAAAATTTAAGATTCGCAAAAATGATTGTAGATGCAAAGCAAGAAGTAGGAAATCATTCTTATACACATCCAGATATGAAAACGCTGTCTAGAAGTCAAATACTAGAGCAATTACAAAAGACAAATCAAATGATTGAGGCCGCTACAAATCAAAAAGTACGATGGTTTGCACCACCAAGTGGAAGTTTCCGCGATGAAGTTGTAGAAGTTGCGGATGGATTAAAGCTGGGGACTATTATGTGGACAGTGGATACAATCGATTGGAAACGCCCGGAGCCTGAAGTGATTCTCCAGCGTGTGATGCGGAAAGTGCACCCAGGTGCAATTGTATTGATGCATCCGACATCTCCAACAGCTGAGGCATTAGATACGATGATTGCACAGTTAAAAAAACAAGGGTATAAAGTAGGAAATATTACAGAATTACTAGATGAAAAACGTATTGATTAAATACATTTGCATGACATTCATGTGCAAACTTGTTATCATTAAATAATAGCGATTATTTAGATAAACTGGCATTAGGAGGAAAGTTTTTGATTAAAAAATATACTTGTAAAAATGGTGTAAGAATTGTTATGGAGAATATACCAACTGTTCGTTCTGTCGCAATTGGTATATGGATTCATGCAGGTTCAAGAAATGAAAATGAAAAAAATAATGGGGTTTCACACTTTTTAGAACACATGTTTTTTAAGGGGACAGAGACACGTAGTGCAAGAGAAATTGCAGAGTCATTTGATAGCATTGGTGGTCAAGTGAATGCATTTACCTCAAAAGAATACACGTGCTATTATGCAAAGGTACTTGATGAACATGCAAAATATGCGCTTGATGTGTTAGCTGACATGTTCTTTAACTCCACATTTGATGAGGAGGAATTGAAAAAAGAGAAGAACGTTGTATTTGAAGAAATTAAAATGTACGAGGACACACCAGATGATATCGTACATGACATGTTAACAAAAGCGACCTATGAAACGCATCCACTGGGATACCCAATTTTAGGTACAGAAGAAACACTTGAAACATTTACAGGGGATACACTGCGTCAATATATAAAAGATCATTATACACCTGAAAATGTTGTCGTTTCGATTGCTGGAAATATTGATGAAGCATTTGTGCAAACAGTGGAACAATATTTTGGTAACTACGAGGGAACAACAAATCGTGAACAAGTACATAGCCCGATTTTTCATTTTAACAAAGTGGCCCGCAAAAAGGAAACAGAACAAGCTCATTTATGTTTAGGATTCCAAGGTTTGCAAATGGGTCATGATGATATTTATAACTTAATTGTATTAAATAATATATTAGGTGGTAGTATGAGTAGCCGTTTGTTCCAAGAAGTGCGTGAACAACGTGGTTTAGCATACTCAGTGTTCTCTTATCATTCTTCTTATGAAGATACAGGAATGCTAACACTTTATGGTGGTACAGGAAGCCAACAATTGGATACTTTATATGATACAATGCAAGAAACTTTAGAGACGTTAAAAAATACAGGTATCACAGAGAAGGAACTTGTGAATAGTAAAGAGCAGCTTAAAGGAAATCTGATGTTAAGTTTAGAAAGTACGAATAGCCGTATGAGTCGTAATGGTAAAAATGAATTGCTTCTTAGAAAGCATCGTTCTCTTGATGAAATTATTGAGAGTGTAAACAGCGTTACGAAATCAGATGTAGATTCACTGATTCGCAGTATGTTTACAAATGAATTTTCTGCAGCGCTTATTAGTCCAAATGGAGAGCTTCCAAAAGGAATGAAATAGGGAGAAAAACCGTATCTCTTACGAGGAGATGCGGTTTTTTGTGTACAAAGCTTTTGCAATTATAAAACTTTTGAATAGGGGGAGTGGAGCGCATTTTTTGGTATTTTTTACAGACATGCAGAATACGTACTTATTATAGGATGGGATTTGAGGATACTGTATGAAAGATGTTTAGAAAGGAGAGAGTCATATGCGTTTAAGTGAATTAAGTGGAAAAGAAATTGTGGACCTAGAGCGGGCAGAAAAAATGGGGGTTTTAGGTCACGCTGATTTAGAAATTAATGAAAAAGACGGGAAGATTCAAGCCCTCATCATACCAGTTGGAAAATGGGGTGGATTCAAAAGAGAACAGCAAGAAGTAAAGGTAGAGTGGAGCAGGATTAAGAAGGTTGGACATGATATGATTATTTTTGATTTGGAATAGTAGCAAATACAGTAGAAATTTATAATTTAAGGTAACGTAAATGATTAAAAATGAACATATAGATTATCTTAAACATATGATATATGAATTAAGGATTGCTTCACACAATGTGAAGCAATCCATTATGTGACTTTAAAAAGATGCGAAAGGTGTTACTTAACCACCATTAAATCCGCCACTCCAACAGCTTGCTCCAATAATAATAAGGAGAATAAACAACACGACTAGTAAAGCAAATCCTCCGTAACCACCGCATCCATATCCATATCCTATTTGTTCAGCCAAGAGATCTCCCCTCCACTCTATACAAAAATAAACTTCCCAATACTACCAAAAGTTTTAACAATACAGCTAGTAATGGAAGTAAGCTAAAAAGAGCTAATTTTGTCAGTGCAACAGCTCGTTCTTGATTGTCAATACACTGATACTATATGTAGAAGCTGGCGAAGGGTTTTATATTAATTTTTTCCTTTTTGGACAAGTGTCATTAATAGATTTGTTTATCTTAATATTATATTTTAAAATAGTATACCTTTCCGTTTGAATTCAATCACCCAAAGCTTATACAGTACATATGATGTGGAGGAAAAAGAAAAAGTAGGCACTTTTCTTATAAATGAAAGAAAAAAGAAGGTGAAGTAGGGAATGTTGACTGAGATGCACATTGCTGTCATAGGAGGAGATGCAAGGCAGCTAGAAGTGATTCGTAAGTTGGTTGAACTTGATGCGAAACTTTCATTAGTAGGATTTGATCAACTGGATCATGGTTTTACAGGGGCAGCAAAAGAGAGTATGCAAAATCTAGATTTCACTTCTTTAGATGCAATTATTTTGCCGGTAGCAGGAACAAATGCAAAAGGAGAAGTAGATACTATTTTTTCAAACGAAAAAGTTACGCTAACGAAAGAACAGATTGAAAAAACACCAGCAAACTTTACTATATATTCAGGAATTGGTACGCCGTATTTAGAGAGCATTGTATCTACTACAAATCGAAAACTTGTAAAACTATTCGATCGTGATGATGTGGCAATCTACAATTCAATCCCAACGGTAGAAGGAACATTAATGATGGTTATTCAACATACAGATTATACAATTCATGGTTCAAATGTCATGGTTTTAGGGTTTGGTAGAACAGGAATGAGTGTAGCGAGAGCTTTTCAATCACTAGGAGCTCATGTCAAAGTAGGAGCACGACGCTCAGAACATATTGCTCGTATTTCGGAAATGATGTTCTCTCCTTTTTATATGCAGGATATTGAGAAAGAAGCAAGTGATGTTGATATTGTCATTAATACAATTCCACATCTTGTTGTAACGGCAAGTGTTATCTCGCGGATGCCAGCTCATACATTGATCATTGATTTGGCATCTAAGCCTGGTGGTACGGATTTTCGTTATGCAGAGAAGCGGGGGATTAAAGCTTTGTTAGCACCTGGTCTTCCAGGGATTGTTGCGCCAAAAACAGCAGGACAAATTTTAGCAAATGTTCTTTCTCAGTTATTAACAGCAGATATGATTGCGAAGGAGGAGAATGGAAGATGAGTTTAAAAGGGAAACGAATTGGGTTTGGGTTTACAGGTTCTCATTGTACGTATGAAGAAGTTATGCCACATTTAGAAAAGTTAGTTGCAGAAGGAGCGGAAGTGAGACCGGTTGTTTCCTATACTGTACAATCGACAAATACTAGATTTGGTGAAGGGGCAGAGTGGATTAAAAAGATTGAAGAAGTAACGGGACATAAAGTAATTAATTCAATCGTTGGAGCAGAACCTCTTGGTCCAAAGATTCCGCTAGATTGTATGGTTATCGCTCCTTTAACAGGAAATTCAATGAGTAAATTTGCAAATGCAATGACAGATTCTCCAGTATTAATGGCAGCGAAGGCAACGCTTCGAAATGGAAAACCGGTTGTATTAGCTGTTTCTACAAATGATGCTCTTGGTTTAAATGGCGTAAACCTAATTACACCAAGAGGATGACGACAAAAATAAACGCTTATTTGTCGCCATCTTTAGGGAGCTTAGGGTAAAGCACAAGTTCGAAATCATCGAGCCTTTGCCACTTTTCTTTCTTATAAACAGCTTTTTCTAAAACCGACTTTAGGAGGCTATTCTTTTTCTTCGGATCATCTGTTTTGAAATATAGATCTAATACATGCTCTACTTGAGGAATGGTATCTTTCTTTACTTTTTCTTTTTTTATTTCTGTTTTAATTTCTTTCTTCAACTTTTCCATCGTTCCGGTAATTTCATTAATACGATCGGAAACAACATTAGAACGTTCTAAGAACATATCAACAGTATAAACACCACGCTCTAATAAATCGTGTAAATTATTTTTTTGTTTTTGGACATCCACTAACTCTTTTTCAAGTTTTCGTAAAGCAGTCTCGTTCATTTGGATAATTTGCGTTTCTTTTGTATTTTCATCTTGCTTATGTTTTTCAAAATCAGCTTTATAATTGATGTACCACTCTTTTAATGCTTCGAGTAAACGTTTTTCAATTAATTCTGTATAACTGGATTTGTTTTCACAACCGCGATGTTTACAATCCATTGTATTCTTTCGATTCTTTGGATATCGTTGTACCATACTATAGCCGCATTTCCCGCATTTAATAATTCCAGCTAGTGGATTCGTTAATCCATTTGTATTATAGGGAATATGATACCTCGTGTTTAATTTCTCCTGTACTTTTTCAAATAGGCTTTCTGGGATAATCGGATCATGCTTTCCGTCCGCGATAATCCAATCTGACTTATCTTGCCTTGTACAACTACGCTTCGTAGCATCTGGACGCTTTACTTCTTTTCTCTTTTGCCATGTTACTTTTCCAATGTAGACGTGATTTTTTAACATATCTAATATACTATATGGATTCCAAGCGTTACCTAACTTACTTTTGTAGCCAAGTTCGTTTAGTTTTCGCATAATTGCATTTGCACCCATATCCTCATTGGCATACCATTCAAATATCATTCTGACAACAGAAGCTTCTTCTGAATTAATCGTTAATGTACGTTCACGCTTATTTAGACGATGGATATCATATCCGTATGGTGCATGTGTACCAAGGTAATTACCAGCTTCTACACTTGCAATACGCCCACGTTGCATACGACGTGTAATAATCTTTAATTCCTTACGTGCCATAAACGCTTCAAATTCGCTGTATTCTTCGTCCCACTCATCATTAAGATCATAAGTCTTCCTTGGTGTCATAATCTTCGTATTCGAGCGTTTGAACGTCTCTAAGATGATTCCTTGTTCTTTCATACCACCACGACCTAGACGGTCCATATCCATACAAAGAACAACATCATATTTGTTATCTTCAATTTCTTCAAGAAGCGCCAACATTTCAGGACGTTTCACTAAGCTCTCACCAGAAACGATTTCCTCACGGACAGCTAAAACATTTAAGTTTTTCTCCCTAGCGATTTTCAGCAGGGTAGTACGGTGCTTTGCTAAAGTTTCGCCTTCACCGCGTGCTTCCGCTTCAAGGTCGGCACGGGATTTACGTAGGTAGATTGCGGTTTTCATAGAGAATCCTCCTTTGAGTAGTATTAATTATACGAAAAGCAAGTGGTATAAATTATAAAAAGTTAAGTGAGTTAGTCATTAAGTGCATTCAAGTAGAATCTATAGTTTTTACTGCATAATTAAATATGTTTGTGAAAAAACGTTTTGCAAATGACTAGCTAGCAGCTGATTTTCATAATGCAACAAGCGTTGCTCCGCAGTATGAAATGAAACATTGAAAGTTTTTGCAATGAGGTAAATCGATTCTTTTCTTGTTTCGGGGAGGGTTAGTGTCCTTAACATAAAAGTAGGAATACAAAAATGTAGCTTGAAATTGTTTGCTTTTGCTTCTTGATAGTCTAAAAATAATTTCGGTATGTATAGCTGATTTCCTACATGGAATAGAACATGGCAAAGCTCATGACCAAAGTCCTCCCATTGTTGATACGGCATGTTTCGATTATCAATAATAATACTAGGCAAATTATTTCTACAAATAGCACGACTTCCAAAGGGAGCAAAGTGTAACCAAATATTTAGTTTTTGGGCAATTGTTATCATATCAATTTGTTCTGGAATAAAGATAGATAAAGAATGATACAAATTTTTTATATAGTCTTCGATTTGTGTTGTGTAGTAGGGCTGCGTTTTATGCATATCAGTTCACTCCATTATTCAAAATGAAAACATACGTTCTTATTTTACTGTAAAAAGAAAAGCCCGTGAAGGGGCTAAAAATATAACTCTGAGTATTTAAGGCGATTTCTCCGTTTTTCTAAAATCTAATAGTGTAGGAACAATTAACCATTCAGTGACTAAATAAATACACGCAATTTAGCGTGTAATTTATTATGTATCTTATTTAATCAGTTTTGTTTATCCCCAAGTTTACGATTTTTCTCTTTATTTTTAATAAATTCCCAAAACTGCCTAAGTTCTTCTTGTTTTTCAGGAGAAGCATCTTTTATATCTTTAAACCAAAGACCAAGTTCAGGATCGTTAAGTGTTTTTTCTAAATTATGATCTATCTCGTTTTCTTTTGGAAGGATGGATTCTTCATTAAGAAGAAAATCTACAGAAACACCAAAAAAGTTTGCAATTTCAAGTAAACGTGATTTTCTTGGTAAACGATCGTCACTATTTTCATAATGTGTGATAGAAGAACGAGGGATATTTAGTTTAGCTGCTAATTCTTCTTGCGAAAGTCCTTTAGATTCCCTGAGTTCTCTTAACTTTGTAGAAAATGACAAATTTATCCCTCCTTTATAAATAAGATTTTAACATGATATGTTCGTAAAAAAAACAGTGCGAAAAACGAACGATAACTATTGACATGTTCGTTTTAAGAACATATTATGTATTTATAAGGTTTGAAAAACGCACGTAATGGTGGTGAAAAATTGAATAAGATTACAAACTTAAGAAAAGAAAAAGGAATAACCCAAGAAGAGTTAGCTGTAAAAATCGGAATAACAAGAGCTTACTTATCAAATCTAGAAAATGGAAAGCATAAACCATCTTTAGATGTGGCCTTAAAAATCGCAGAGGCATTAGAAAGCACTGTAGAAAAAATTTTTAAATGTAACGTGCGTAAAACGCACTTGTAAATTGGTTAGAAAGAGGGTGAGGAAATGTCAACGATTCAAATGGCAGTACCAACAGATCAGCAGCATACAAATATAAAAAGCACTTCAAGAGGTGACACCATGAGCCAACAAGAGGAATATGCAGCGACTTATGAATTTGGAAAAACGAAAGTTCACGTTGTAGCTCCTGAACCTAAATCGCAAAAGGAAATTGATAAAATCCTTCGAGCATATTATGAGGCTGGTTGGGCCATCATCAAAGAAATGCAAGCGAAAGAAAGTATCGAGGATTAATTCCTCTCTTCTTACATAAAAAATAGACAAGTTATATATTCTTTATATTTTATTGTAATCCTTTGAAAACTGAATACGGAGGCGAACAAATATGGGAACAAGTATATATTGCAATTCATCAGTAGGAACATTATTACGTAATGCAAGAGAACGTTGTGGAAATGCGCATTATCGAACAAAGAAAGGTCTAGCAGAATACCTCGGCATTACTTACGAACGCTTAAAAAATATTGAATCTGGTTTTTCAAAAGTGCCTTTTGAATTAGCAATGGATTGGTGTGATGCAACGGAAGCACCGATAAACAAACAAGCAATCAAACATATTTATGGTGTAGGGTTACCGCCTACAGATCCACGTTTAACACAAGATGTTAATTTACAACTGATGAATTACATCAAGCAAGCCGAAGAGGGAATTGCGGCAGCAAAGGAAATCATGAATTTGCAAATTACAACACGTTCATGGAAGTTGGATGAAAAGAAGAAACATGAATATGCAGTTCACGCGAAAGAAATATTCGATATGATTCAAGCGACTCAGTGTGTAGTACAAGCTTTAGGACAGCTTCATTCCGATATTATGGAACAAATACAAAGAAGTTGGTTGCAAAAAGCGATGTCAGAAAACGTCATTATTCATTCAGTAGATCATTTAATGAATCTAACAAAAGTATTGTAAGGGAGGGAAGACAAATGACAGTAGATTATAAGAATCCAAGTTTAAAAGAGTACAAGGAACTTATTCGTTATGATGCAAAGTTAAGCGGTGAAATAACAATAGCTAAAACATTTAACGATGCAAAAAAGCTTGAAGCGTTACAAAGGGAAAAGAAGTTAGTGGAAATTCGAATAAAGATTATCGAAGCGTCATTTACGTTAAAACATAAATGGGCAAAAGAAAAAGCTACCGCCTAGGAAACAGTAGCTCTGAAAAAATATGATAAAGCAATTATAACATTTTATTATTTGTTTGGACAAGCCGCTGTGCTTGTCGTTATGACCAGAAAGGATTGTTACCCCTCCATCCCCTTTAAAGATATCCCTTTCTGGTTGTAACGATGCGTACAGCATCAATTTACATAGTAAAGAGGTGAAAACCATGACAACTGAATACAATTGTCTGCATGATCTTGTTCTTCTAGGAGACTTTTCGTTTGCAAATGAACTTCATGATTGCATGAATACATGCATTTACAACATGTTTAACGCTAAATCTCATGAGGAAGCGAATTATTGGGAAGAAGAGCTTAATCGATGTGTAAAAGAGTTTAAGATGCTTCGTGAAGAACATGAAGTAACTAAAAGCTATCGTGTGATTATTAAAGGATCTCTTTCTAAAGGTGTTAACGCTTCACTGGTAAGTCGTCGGAAATAAAAAATCTATCACTTTTCCGAGTGATAGATAAATAGCGGTTGGATAATTTTAGGTAAGGTCATTGTACCACATCATAAACGGTATAACAATGGAGTGTATTGCATGATTTTAGACAAAACGGTACATAGAATATTGTTAAATCCCAAGATGGTTCAACAGGTAATGTCAGAACAACACCTTACTTATTTCGTACAGCAATATCTTAAAAAAGGTTATAAAAATTATCGCTTATTACGTATAGAAGACGGATTTGCGATATGTAAACGGGAGGATGAATAACATGGCAGTTTTTAGACCAGTACAAGTTTCATTTTGGCAGGATGCAAAAGTTATTGAAGAAATGAATCCGGAAGATAAATTATTTAATCTGTATCTTCTTACAAATCCATGTACTACACAAATCGGAGTGTACCAAATCACCAAAAAGCAAATGGCTTTTGATTTAGGTTACTCCATGGAAAGTGTTAATTCACTCTTAGATCGTTTTGAAAACCATCATAAATTAGTTAAGTATAATCCAGAAACACGCGAACTAGCGATTATCAACTGGGGGAAATACAACCTTAATAGAGGAGGTAAACCAATTGAGGATTGTGTTCGCAAAGAACTGGATGGGGTAGTTGATATTAGTCTTGTTAGCTTAGTAACTCCAAAAGTTAAAAATGATAAAATTCGTTCTATTTTCGAAGATTTCCTTGCTGTTCACGATACGTCCACGATAAGTGGGGAAAAAGAAAAAGAAGAAGAAAAAGAAGAACAACAAGAAGAACGTGCGAATGCGGAAGAGGTTGTTGTTAATCCAATTTCTTTTTACGAACAAAACTTCGGATTCATTACACCTTTTATCGCAGAAGGCATTAACGCATGGGTAGATGACTTAAATGCAGAGTTAGTTGTTAAGGCAATGGAGATTGCTTTAGAAAAAAATACTAGAAACATGTCTTACGTAAATACGATTTTACGAGATTGGCATCTTAAAGGATTGAAAACAGTAGGTGATGTTGAGGCAGCTGATAAAGCATTTCGTGATAAACGAACAGCACAAGCAAAGCAACAACCTGTATATCAATCGGCAGCTATGTCTAAATCTACTAAGCAAGTGTTACAGCAGCAGGAATCATGGAAACAAAACATTCCTACAGACGAGGAACTTGCAGCACTTAACCAACAGAATGGATGGATGATGCAATGAGTAACGAAATCATTCGCAATGTAGAAGCTGAACAAAGTGTTTTAGGTAGCATCATCATGGAAGGGGATTTGATAAAAGATTGTCAGTTAAAACCAAATCAGTTTTCTCTTCCAACACACCAAGCCATTTTTAAAGCGATGAGAGAACTTGAAGACACTGAAAGTCCTATAGATCTTGTGACTGTAGTTGAAAAATTGGATAGTTTTATAAATCAAATTGGTGGCATTCAGTTTTTAGTTAATTTAGCTGAGAGCGTTTCGACAACAAAAAACTTTTCGTATCACGAGGGTCTTGTGATAGAAGCATGGAAAATGCGACATGCTCAAGAGGTTGCTGGTGATTTATATAAGCGTCTTCAGAGGGACAAAGATATTAGTGTAATCAGCAATACAATCGATGAACTAAATGCGATAGAGGAAACGGGTTATTCAGGTGAGTTTGATTTAAAAGAAAAGCTTGTTGGGCTATATAAGAAGATGCAAATCGATGTTGGCGATTTAACAGGTATAAACACTGGATATAACGATTTTAATCGAATGACTTCTGGATTACAGACAGGAGACTTAATTATTGTTGGTGCACGTCCAGCAATGGGAAAAACGGCGTTTGTACTAAACGTTGCTTATCATGCAGCAAGTTCGGATACAGCAGTTGGAATCTTTTCACTAGAGATGGGAGAAGAACAATTGCTCAAGCGAATGATTTCTAGTGCTGGTAATGTTGATGCAACCAAAATGAAAAATCCTAAGAAGCTTTGCAATATCAAAGATTGGGAAAATATTAGTCAAGCAATGGGGCTGATAAATAATTTACCGCTGGAAATATACGATAAAGCAAATGTAACAATGCAAGAAATTTATGCAAAGACCAGAAAACTAAAACGTAAACATCCAGATAAAAAGGTATTAATAGCGATTGATTATTTACAGCTTATTGTTGGTGATCCAAAGCATCGAGGAAATCGTATGCAAGAGATTGGTGAGATTAGTCGTAAGTTGAAATTGATGGCCAGGGAATTAGATGTATGTGTAGTTGCTTTATCACAATTAAGTCGTGCTGTTGAGAGCAGACAAGATAAACGTCCTCTGTTATCTGATTTACGTGAGACAGGGCAAATTGAGCAAGATGCTGACTTGATTGCATTTTTATATCGTGAAGATTATTACGATGCAGAAACAAAGAATAAAAACATAACTGAAATTATTCTGGCCAAGCAGAGAAACGGGCCTGTCGGTACAGTAGAGCTGGCATTCATTAAAGAGTTTAGTAAGTTTGTTAACTTAGAACGTAAATTTAATGAGCAGCAGGTGGCCAGATGATGTTATTACGACGGGAAGTTGAAAGAAGAAAATTGTTTATTATTCGTAAATTACTAGATTTAGGATTATCTGAAATAAGCGGACAAACATTAGACCAATTAACGTTAACACAACTTGAAGAAGTTTTAACAGCGAGTTTGCAAGTGCTGGAGGGAACAAAAAATGATTCTAACAAGAAATTGGCGTAATGGAGATACGATTCATCTCAAACGTAAAAAATTTAAAGATATCCTACATGCCGTACAGGATTTAGAAAAAAGAGGATATTCATGTGTTCATCCGATTAGATCGTTAGTGCAGTGGCAGAGAGAATTCATTCATAAGCGAACGAACGGAAAGATTAGTACAGCTAATTATAGCTTTAAACAAACGGATGCTGATACTTGTTATGTTGTAATGATGAGAAAAGAAAAGAGTGAAGATTATGAAGCAGCTAACGATTTTTGATGTTGAGCCTGTTGTTTCATTTGATCTCAATAAAGCGAATGTTCATCGATTGAATTCAAAATTACGTTTTGCTGATGTAGTTGTACAAATACCTCGTCAAGCCAAAGCAATTGATGAATTGAAACCAACGACAGCACCAGATGATCGTTATGAATTATTTGAAGAGTACGCAATTGGGGTTTGGCGTTATAAACGAGCGGAGGATAAACAATTTGAGTGGGAAGAAGCGGAAGAAATGTGTAAGCGAGCAAGGGATAGTAAAAAGCCAATTTCGATACGGCTTCACTTATCTATTGAGCAACCGTTCATTCCAGAGAATGTTGTGCAATATTTATAGGCAAATAAAAAAGCCGGGATCACTCCCGACATAATTATTCGACAAAGTAATTATAACACAAATAGGAGTGATTCCGGTGGCAATTATTAAGGAAAACATTGCAGAAATGAAGGCTGAAATTTCATTAGCAGAAAATATGATTTATGTTGTGAAAGATGGACAAGTTCATCCAATAGAGCCACCCACAAGTGGTCACGGGGAACAGTCCTTTGTATATAAAAGTGGAAAAGTAACTCGTATGGATGAACGGAAGACGCAGTTGATTTAATACCAAATTTGAATTTTATAGAAAAGTAAGGGAGTGGGATAATTCTATAAATAAAGACCCTGCTCTCAATAATGAGAGCAGGGTCCTTGGATGAAGTTACTGAGTTCGTGAGATGATGAACGCCAGCAACCGAATAGTATCATGATTATTCAGAAAAAACAAAGGGAAAATGCTTCCTGATTTTCTAATGATAGTAAAATAAAAGACTTTTCAAAATGATTGATTTATAACAAAAGCGTTATTTTAATCGAAATGGGGGATGCGGAGATGAAATAAGACCGCTCCTTTTATGAGAACGGTCCTGAAAGAAGCATTTGTTGGAGGTCGCTACGAATAGCTAACAATGTCTTCACCAATAAGTATGGACAATATTTTTACGTCTATACACAAAAAGGCAGGCAACTAATTAAGTTACCCGCCTGTTCTTAAACGACACGGAGGAGAGAGCTCCGTTTTGAAAGAGTACAGCCGTAGGGAAGCCGGCTCAGAGGTAGTATGTGTAATACAAAAAAGATTATTCGTAAAGGGGAATGAGAGATGGAATATATTGAAAAAGCAACTAAAGATATTAAAGAGAATTGGTTTGAAGATCATGTGGCTGAAATTCAAGGTGAAGAAGGATTACAGGTTATTTATTGGGGCAAGCCTGGGACGAATATGTATCGCACTAAATTTGTACTTTCAGGATATAACGTGTTTGTTTCTGGTGATATTGGTGAAGCGGTGTACAACCTTACATGTCCAGCAACATTAGAAAATATCAAAGGATTCGATTTAGGGTATTTTACTGGAAAGTTAACGGCTTTTTGTGAAGAACGTTGGAATTTCGATGAAGAAAAGGCTAAAAGGGAACTTGATGAATATTGGAAAGAATACGATATGAATGAAACAACAGAAAGCGGACAAGAAGTATATGATGGCATTATTTCAGCGATTGATGAGAGTTCATCTATGGAAAGTTACCACTTTTGGCTAAGTGATGTTTATCATAATAGCTCATTAGATTCTGACACGATGGAAGATGTTTGGAATTTCGGTAAAAGGTTACTGCGTCGTTTAATTGGTTACTGGTTAGGATTGCAAATGGCAATTGAACAATTAGAGAAAAACAAACCTGCAGTAGAAGCAGTGACTTTATAACAAAATAGTTATTTTAATTGAAAGAGCAGGTCTTGAACAAAGATTGCTAAAGACCTACTTGTAATATACACGTTTAACTGTTAATAAATGGTGAAAACTGGTCGGCATATTTAGTAGGTGTAAATTTAATTAATTCATATTCAGCAACTTGATGTTTATAAAAAGGATCTTCCATTAGTATTTCTTGGACAGCGACCTCATCATCTGAGTTAACTAAAATAACGCCACCTATTCTAGGATCACGTCGTCCAGAAAAAATGAAGTTGTTTCTTTTGTAATGTTTATCTAAGAAATCTACATGCTCTTGCAGAAAATCTTCAACGACATTTAATGGTTTCACATACTTTAAAAGAACTATAAACATAGCTTCATCACCCTTCTAGGTATATCGTTTTTTTTCTATATTCATTATACACCTGAAATTTTGAAAAGTATTTTTAAACTATAAAAATCTATTCTTTTTACTTTTATGATTACCAACGATATGAATTTATTTCAAAACTATTACAAGAGAAATCTTAATAAAATCCTTATTTGAATAAAAGAAACCCCGTTTGTTTACGGGGCTTCTAAGGGCACTTGTCAAGTAATGACGTACTCGACTAATTAACAGTAGCATGAGTTTTCAGAAAATAATACTGGTAAATGTGTCCAATTGATTAGGGGCTATTATTTCGAACAAAATCGTTATTTGAATAGAAAGTGTTTATGTAAGAAAGAGCGCGCAATAGTTCACGCTCCTTCAAGTGGAGATTGGGTGCCTTTAGAATCATTTCTCTCTACATTATATGAATGTTTGTGGGAAGTGTGCGAGAGATTGATTTAGAAGAAGTAATTTCTATATATGCAAGAAATTAATAGAAAAACGCTATTTTGTACGGTTTTAAATCTATGAGAAAAGGACCAGCTACGAATAGCAGGTCCTCTCCAAGATGGCAAAGAGTAATTCTTACGGTACTCTTTGTTCATATAATACACGAATATTAATAATAACTCTAGATTCTATATATTGAGAAATAAAGTTTTAATAATTCTAAACAAAGGGGGCTGAAAAATAAGTGTTTTAACAAACTTAAAAGAATATGCAGTCTACAAAGGTGAATCGCTAGTATGTATGGACCATACAGGAATGCGCTCAACATATGAGAGTACTTCCTGAAACTGTTCGTTATTATACAACGCCAGCTTATCAAAGGAAGTTAGCGAAGCGAAAGAGAGTAAGAAATTACTTAACTGTTACGAAACTTGAAGAAGATTAATATAAAAATTTCATTTTGCACAAAACAAAACCCTAGTCTCCTAGGGTAATGGGTATAACGCTCGTTTCTATCGAGCTATTACATGATATCCTGTAACGGATGTGGATACAACAGTAATTGTTACCAGAAAAGTAAGTAGATAGGAAAAGATGATTATAGAAAAGGGGAATGGATATGGAGAAGTGGCCAGAAGAAAGAATTGAAGCTTATAAGCATTATGTACAAACGGATATTGAAGTGCTTAAAGGTTATGAAAGTAGAATAAAGACTTTGCGGGAAGAGTTGCAAGATCTTGAAAAGCATAGGGAAAGAAAAATAGCTGAAGTTGATAAGCAAGTTACACAATTATATTACCAAGGTTGGGAAATGAAACGTAGTGAATGGGTTCGGGTTGAGAATACGCAATAAAAGAGCAGCTAGCCCAACCTAACTGCTCTCTCCAAAAATGATGATTCGATGCATAGATATTATATGCCAAGATGTTGATTTTATTCAAGGGGTGATTGAAATGGTAATGTAGAATGGCATGAAGCTGATGATAATAATGGAATCAAAACAATAGCAATGATTGAAATTGATAAAAAATTAAAAGGTATAACGATGTATGGGTACAACAGAATAGTCGGTTATAACGGGTTCATAAAAGAGGACAAGGTTCTCTATAAAGGAGAAGAATATACAGTGGTAATGGTATCGAGGTTGGGGGATTTTGGGTTATCTAAAACAGGAGAATTACCATACATTTTACGTGTTTGCCCAAAAGATGTCGTGAAGCAGTAAAAGAGCAGCTAGCAAAAGCTAACTGCTCAGGTCATGGGTAATAGAGAAATGGGTATCTACAGTATTGACGGAATATTGAGTTTTATTCAGGGGGTAGAGGTATGGATAAAGAATGTGGAAAAGAAATAACAACCGGTTTATTACATGAAGAAGATGTATTTTGTTGGGATTGTGTTTATAGCTGGGAATAGGGAGGTAGAGGGAAATGGTAGAGCAAAAAGAGCGGAAAATGGTACCTATGGCATCTTATGGGTGGAATAAAGAAAAACAATGTGTAGAGTTGCAACTGTTAATCAATGAAGAGATATATGTAATGCCGTTGTATAAGAAAGATATAAGAGGCATGGAAACTTGGTTTCAGTTAAGGGAACAAAACTTAATAAAATAATCCTTTTATAAATTACCCAAAAAGAAGAAAATGGTATAATAGATACAATTAAATTATCAGTCCTACTGGAAGAACCAGCGGACATCGAACTGCAAAGAGCGTTAGCAATATTGCTCTGTAGTTTGATGTCCGCTTTTTTTATTTCATTAATAAAATAGACAAGGAGTGTTTATATATGACTCAATTAACTTTCTTGCCAAAGATTGATCGTAAAGCAACGCAGGCACGTTTAGAAAAGATTCTTGAAGACGTTCGTATTTATAGACAGTTTGGGATGATTAGAAATGAGATGAAGGTTACAGCTTCTTGTGAAGTAAGATATTATGGCCCAACAAATGTTGTAGGCAAACCAGCTGAGGATGTTGCTTTGGCTAATTTAGAATTGAGTAAACGAGAAGAGAGATTGAAACGTCTATCTTTTCAGATTGATAAGGCATTAAGTCGTTTCAGTAAGAATCAAAGGGACATTATCGTAAAACGTTATTTAGAAGATGAAGAAGTCTTTGATTACATGGTCTATAACGAGATTGGCATGAGTGAGCGTACATATAGACGTAATAAGTCCAATGCTTTTTATAAACTAGCTTTTGCTCTTAGATTAGAAGTATATGAGACAGAAGAACATTACGGAGGGGATGACCTATGAACTTTGTCCAACCTATTCGAGATCCAGAGCAAATACAACAAATTAAAGAATCCCTAAAAGAAAAGAGTGAACGTAATTATATTCTTTTTGTAATGGGGATTAATACAGGATTACGTATTAGTGATATTCTCAAATTGAAAGTAGGAGATTTAAAGAGTAGTCATATTTCGATGAGAGAAAAGAAAACAGGTAAACAGAAGCGTATTCAATTAACGCCATCATTAAAAAGAGAATTACGTTGGTATGTTGAAGAAAGAGAAGACAATGAGTATTTGATTAAAAGTCGAGAAGGAAAGAATAAACCGATTGGGCGCAGCATGGCTTATAAAATACTTAGAAGCACAGCAGCAGAGTTTGGATTAAAAGAAATAGGGACTCATACATTACGTAAAACATTTGGATATCATATGTACATGCAAACAAAGAATATCGCTTTGCTTATGGAGATATGTAATCATTCATCTGAAAGAGTTACGTTAAGATATATTGGTGTGAACCAGGATGCAATGGATAAAGCGATGACTAAGTTTAAAATCTAGTCATCGCTTTTTATTTATACAGCTGAGCAGGAAGAAGACAAAAAGTATCGAATGAATGTATTTAAATAGTACGGTTTGCTTTTGGTATGAATATTAGTTAAAGATACGTTAATTACATTCCAATCTGTAACAAAAAAGGCCATTAAATAACAGAGGGAGCAACTTACATGGAAAATATATTAAAGGTATCGTCAAAATCAAGTCCAAATTCAGTTGCAGGTGCAATTGCAGGTGTACTAAGAGCAAGTGGTAATGTAGAAATCCAAGTGATTGGAGCTGGTTCTTTAAATCAAGCGATTAAAGCAATTGCTATTGCAAGAGGTTTTGTAGCTCCTAGTGGCATTGACTTGGTTCTTGTTCCAGCGTTTCAGGAGGTTTCTATCAATAATCAAGAAAAAACAGCGATCAAATTAATTGTAGGTCCTAGAAAAAAAAGGTCCTAATAGAGAGCGTTAATATAAGGGAATTTTAAAAGGCCGATAGAAA